>WRCL01000156.1 GCA_009783975.1 Micrococcales bacterium | reverse complement strand
CTGGCCGAGCGGGTGGCTCCTGAGCTTGCGGGCTGGTGGTCGTACTTCGCCTGCGGTGCCCGGCTGCGCCTGGCGATCGAAGCCGGCCGTACCGACCGTGTCAGCGCCGAGCGGGCCGACGAGGCCGTCAGCTGCGCCGAGCACACTGTCGAGGCTGTCCGGGTGGCCCTCGGGCTCGTCGACGCGCCGACGCTCGCGGTCGCCTCATGAGGACGCAGCCATGAGCAGGGCACCACGGTCGGCTGCGGCCCGGCGCAACTGGGGTGACGACGAGTCGGGCACCTCGATCCTGCACGTGGACATGGACGCGTTCTACGCCTCGGTCGAGCTTGTGCGCCGTCCGGCGCTGAGGGGCCTGCCGGTGGTCGTCGGGGGCGGCCAGCGTTCGGTCGTGCTCGCTGCGACGTACGAGGCGCGGGCGTTCGGGGTGAACTCGGCGATGCCGATGGCCCAGGCGTTGCGGGCCTGTCCCCAGGCGGTCGTCGTGGCCCCTGACCACCACGCCTACCACGCGGTCTCCCAGGGGGTCATGGACGTGCTGCGTTCGGTCACAGCCGTCGTGGAGCAGGTGAGCATCGACGAGGCCTTCCTCGACGTGGCTGGGGCCCGGCGTCGGATGGGTCCGCCGACGACGATCGCCGAGCATATCCGCACGCAGGTCCGCCAGCGTTTCTCGGTCACCTGCTCGGTCGGTGTGGCGGCGACGAAGTTCGTCGCCAAGCTGTGCTCAGAGCACGCCAAACCTGACGGGATGCTCTTGGTGCCCAAAGAGGCGACCGTCGCGTTCTTGCGGACGTTGCCGGTCGGGGCGTTGTGGGGTGTGGGCGAACGCACCGAGCAGGCCCTGGCCCGCTGGGGGGTCCGTACCGTCGCCGAGATCGCCGACCTGGACGTGGCGACGTTGCAGCAGATGGTGGGCAAAGCCCATGGCGCGCACCTGCACGACCTGGCGTGGGGTCGTGACCCGCGGCCGGTGCACCCTGGGCACGAGGAGAAGTCCATCGGTGCCGAGACGACGTTCGAGGCAGACGTCGCCGACCTGGCTGTCGTCGAGGCCAAAGCCCTCGAGCTTGCTGACACGTGCGCAGCCCGGTTGCGCCGGGCAGGGGTCGTGGGGCGGACGGTGTCGGTCAAGGTGCGCACCAGCGACTTCCGCACGCTCAGCCGTTCGCACACGTTGGTCTCGCCCACAGACGTGGGACGTGAGGTGTTCCTCGTCGCACGCAGGTTGCTCGCGGGGGTGGACCTGCGCGGGTTGCCGGTCCGGCTCATCGGTGTGCGGGTCGAGGCCCTGAGCCGGGCCCAGGACGTGCCGCGCCAGCCCACGCTCGACGAGGCGGTCGACGGTCCTGGCCGTCGTGAGGCTGAGGTGGCCGTCGACGAGGTCCGTGCCCGGTTCGGCCGTCAGGCGATCGGACCAGCGACGACCGCCCCTGGATCCAGGCTGAGCGTGTCACACGTGCGATGAGTCGACAGACCCGACCGATCGACTACCACCAAGGCGCGCAGACAACTATCCTGAGGGCAACACTCCGCAGCACAACAGGGGCCGCAATGCCACTCTCTGAGTACGAGCAGAGGGTTCTCGAGCAGATGGAACGTCATCTGTCCACCGACGACCCTCGTCTTGCCACCCGGCTGACCCAGCGCGACCGGCCGGCCAGCCGCTACTTCGTCGCGGTGGTTGGCACGCTTGCGGGCATCTTGGCGCTCGTGCTCGGTGTCGCCCTCGGCCCGCCGCTGGGTGTGGCGCTCGGCGCCGCAGGGTTCGTCGCCATGTTCGCTGCTGTGGCTTTCGCCTTCTCCAAACCACGCCGCCCCAAGGGCGCTGAGCAGGCCGGTCCGGCCACGCGGTCGGCTCGTCCGGCCCGCCGTGGAGTCATGGACGTGTTCGAGGAGCGCTGGAACCGCCGTCGCGGCCAGTGACGCCGGCGCCGCGGTGGCGGCGCAGCCCCGTCTCGATCGTCGTCACCCATGCTGCGACGACGGCACCATCGGGTGCTGGTGCCCCTGGTCGGGCATAACGCAGCGACTCGACCGTCGTCGCCAGTGCTGTGAGCGCACCACGTACCGCGTCGTCGTCGACGTCACCAGGCACGAGCGCAGGTAGCGCAAGGGCGAGGACCTGGCGCGGGGTCGCCGACGCCGGCCAGGGCGTCTGGGTCGCGGCGAACGCCTGGCGCACCCGCACCCACGCGGCCTCAGGGTCTGTCGGGGCGGCGCGGGACCGGCGACGTACGACGAGGACGACAAGCACGACGAGCCCGGCCACCGCGGTGATGACCGCGAGCGCGACCGGCCACCGCGACCCGGTGCGCTGGTCCGTGCTGCCAGGTGCCGCGGGGTCGCGGACCGGTGGTGGTGCCGCGTCCGTCGCCGCGGTGGCTGGCGCCGTGGTCGCCGGTTCGGTCGTGGTGGTGTTCTGCTCGTCAGTGCTCGTCGGCGCGGGGGCCCAGCCAGGTGGTGTCCCCGACTGCTGTGACGGTGTGGGTTCGAACCGGACCCACCCGACGTCGTCGAACCACAGCTCGGGCCATGCGTGGGCGTGACGTTCGACGACCTTGTGCACACCGTCGGTGAGCTCGCCTGGCAAGAACCCCACGGCCAGGCGCGCGCCGATGCCCTGGGTGCGGGCCATGACGACCATCGTCGTCGCGTAATGCATGCAGTACCCGCGTCTGGCGCCGAGGAACGTCCACACCGCGTCGTCGGACGGTTCGGGGGCTGCGGTGGAGTAGGTGAACCCTCCTTCAGACCGTAACCAGTTCTGCAGCGCCAACGCCTGGTCGTACGCCGTGGTCGCACCAGCGCTCACCTGTGCCGCCTGCTCGGCGATCTGCTCGCCGTGGGCGGTGACCGGCACATCCAGGGCCCCGGCAGGTGCGTTGGCGGTCCGGGAGGTCCGCAGCTGTTCGCTGGTCCACGTCGGCAGCTCGGCGGCCATCGTGTACCGCACCGCCTTGTCGGTGCGCTGGGGCAGCCACACCAGGTCACGGGCGCTGTCGTACTGCCAGGGCCTGTCAAGCTCGACGGTGCGCGAGGCTGTCGTCACAGGCAGGTAGTGCTCGGACAGCCCAGCGACCTGCACCTGGACGACGACCGGCGTCGTCGCTCCGGTGGTCGGCGGGCCCAGCACACCGGTGGACCGGTCCTGGACCGGCCCTGGTGAGACCGACCAGCTCGTCCCGTCGAACGTCGTCGTGGTGAACAGCCGCAGCGGGCCCACGTCGGAGGCCGTCGCCCCCTCCAGGGTGTACTCGAACGCGACACGGTCGGACTGTGCGAGCAGGTCGTGGTCAAGGTTGAGGTCTTGCGACACCGAGATCGTCTGCGACGAGGGCAGCAGCCTCATCGCCACCCCCCACCCGGGGATGGTCGTGACCAGCGGCGTGCACGCGAGCGCGACGACGACAGCCAGGGCCGACCAGCCCGCAGCTGCTGCGCGTCCTGGCCACCGCAGGCGGCCGACATCGGCCAGGAGCACCAGCCACGGACCGGCGGTGAGCACCACCGACCACCACGAGACGTGGTACCCGAGCACCACCCCCGGCAGCCACGGTGTGAGCAAGGCCAGGCCGGAGACGACAGGGACCTCGACCGACACGCACAGGTCGGCAAAGATGAGCAGGGCCGCGGCCCCGGCGACGACCAACAGCACGATCCCAGGTCCGGCGTCCAACGGCGGTCTGCCGATCCAGATCGCGTGCGCACCTTCGCGTGACGTCTCGGCGAACCGCTCGACGGTGTGGGGCGTCGGCACGAGGTCGATCTGGTCGGCCGAGGCGAACAAGGCGAGCACCAACCAGGTGCCGAACGCCACAGCCACACCCGGGGCCACCCCAGGGCGCGGGACGAGCAGGCGGACGACGATGAGCACTGTGGCGACGAGGATGACCACACCGATGACCGCCGCCATCCACCGTCCTGGTGCGAGCACAGCGTCGAGCGCGGTGAACGCCCCAGACACCGCGACGGTGAGCAACCCGGTCTGCCAGGCGCGTGTCCAGTCCCAGGCACGTGGCCCCGGGGGTGGGTCTGTGCTCATCGTCGGGCCACCAACCGGCTCCACGTGTGCGCCAGGGGCTCGCCGGGCTGGGCGACGACGACCGTGCACCCGGCCCGGCCCAGCGTGGTGACCGCTGGTCCGTCAGCGCAGGTGACGACCCAGCACTGGGTCCCGGCGGACAGCTCGGCCAGGGCGGTCGTCGCTGAGCCTGTCACTGTCGGGTCGCTCGTGCCGAGCACGACGACGACGAGCTGGCCGGCTGGTTCGAGGCTCGCCAGGCTCTGGCCGAGCCGGGTTGCGCTGTCGTGCGCGTTGGCGGCCCAGGTGACGTCGAGCGTCGGGGCGAGCAGCCGTGCGCGACCGTCAGCCTCGGTGCGCACGCTCACCGGGTCACCAGGTCCTCCCAGGCCCACCAGGCGCACCAGGTGCCTGGCGTCGAACGCCGCGCACGCGACGGACGCGGCGAACGACAACGTCCACTCCAGCTCGTCGGGACCGCCGCCAGCGCGGCGCGGTGGCACAGCGGCGACAACCGTCACCGGCCGCAGCCCGGTGTACTCCTCGGCGCGGACCATCAGACGGCCACGGCGTGCCGAGCTTGCCCAGTGGACCCGGCGCAGGTCGTCACCTTCGGCGTACTCGTTGAGCGTGACGTCGTCAGGTGACGGTTCGTGCAGGCCGAGGGCCACACGTTCTGGTTCGCCGAGCCCGGTGGCGTCTGGGGCGCCTAGCGGCACCATGTACGGCCACACCGCGATGGTGCTGGTCGTCCCCAGGGTCGTCGAACGCTGGACGGTGCCGAACAGGTCTGTGCGTGTGGCTGTCAGCGGGCCCAGCGGCCAGCGTCCGCGTGCCAGGGCCCCGACGGTGTAGTCGAGGATGGTCGAGGTGGTGCCGGCGTGGGTGCGCCGCCACACGGTGAACGTGCCGTGCATCGCCAGCTGTGGCGCGACCTGTTCGTGCACCGACGTCGGTGTGGTCCCGGTGATCGTCACCCGCACACGTGCAGTGCCGCCCACGTGCAGCGGTTCGGGTGTGACCGTGCGTGCGACCTTCACGTCCGGGTCCCCAGGCAGCAAGGTGAGCACTGCCACGACGAGGACGACAGCGGCGATGACAGCGATCCGCACCAGGTCCGCCGACCCGATCGCGACACCGGTGATGGCGAACGAGACAGCACCGGTCGCCAACCCCCAGCCACGTGCGGTCAGACGCAGCGGACGTACGGCACGGCCCAGGGCTGATGGCCGGGCGGCGGTGGTCAACCGCTGGGCCGCACGGCGCACCGGCTCCACGTCGCCCACACCTGTCAGGCCCACACCGCGGCGGGCACAGGCACACGGCGGACCAGGTCGACGACGATGTCTTGTGTTGTGCGTCCGGCGAGCCGGCTCTCGGCTGAGGGCAGCACACGGTGGGCGAGCACCGGCACGGCCAGGGCCTGGACGTCGTCAGGCAGCACGTGGTCGCGTCCGGCGATCGCGG
>WRCL01000155.1 GCA_009783975.1 Micrococcales bacterium | reverse complement strand
TCTCCGGGGGCAGGGAGAACCCCCGGTTGCCGACGAGCTCGGTGCTGGTGGACGTCTGCCCGGCGGTCACCGTGTGGGCGATACCCCAGTCGGCCAGCAGCAGGCGCCCGGCGGGGTCGACCAGCACGTTGTTCGGGGTGATGTCGCGGTGGACGATGCTCAGGTGCTCGTGCACGGCGTGCACGGTGCGCACCAAGGGTGCCAGCCGCGCGACCGCCGCGGACGGGCCTGGCGCGAGCACGTCGTCGCGGGCACGGGCCAGGCTGGTGGGGCACCACGGCATGACGTCGCACCACAGCTCGTGCTGGGCCGCCGTCGTGCCCACAGGCAGCTGGTCACCAGGCACGACCATGACGAACGACTCGAGCACCGCAAGCACGCTTGGGTAGCGGACCGGGTTGGCACGGGTCTGCTCGGCGATGGTGAGCATCGTCACCAGGCGTTGGGTCTGCCGGGCCCGTTCAGTCTGGGACGAGATGGCCTGGACCCGCAGCGCAAGCTCGGGACCTTGCGTCCCGTCGACCACCGCCCGGGCGACGGCTGCCTGCCCGCCCCGCAGCACCGGCAGCAGCACCCGGATCGGGTGTGAGTCGACGCCGGCCGAGACCTGCGGCAGACGCGAGGGCCCCAGACGCACCAGCGAACCGCGCACGACGGTGATGTGCTGTTGCTGCAACCATTGCGACAACGCATCACCAGAGAGCACCTGTGCACTGTAAACCCCGACGGGGGTGTGCTGGCACGAAAGTGCAGCACCTACTTGAGTCCTGCGAGGTACTCGACGACCCGGTGGGCTTCCTCGGGGGAGATCGCACGGAACATCTGGGTGGTGCGGCTGACCGGGTATGACGGGTCTCCGCTGGCGTGCAGGCACATCGGCAGCTCGGCGAAGCAGTAGGCGACGTGGGTGAGCTCATCGCCGTCCATGATGAACACTGGCCCGTCTGGTCCGTCGACGAACCGGGGCGCGTCGCCGGACTGCTCGGCCAGGAACGCGTTCAGCTCGTTGGTGTAGGTGTCCATCAAGGTGTCCATGTCGGGGAAGAAGGAGATCTCCACCTCGATGTTCTGCTCCTCCCACCCACATATGACGAACACCCCGGGGATGTCACGTGGGGTGGACGGGCTGCACTGGGGAAGGGTGCCGTCCCCTGACTGTGCGATGAACACCGAGTGGGCGATCGCGTCGGCGTCGAACGCAGGGCAGTCGCCGTCGACGTCGGTCCAGCAGGTCGCAGATGGTTCGGCCGGTTGTGAGCGGGTGTTCCACAGCACGGCCGCGCCGGCGGCGAGCACGACGAGCACCGCAGCGACGGCCACGGCCTTGCGGCGGCCGGGCCGTGCCTGCGCACGTTGGTCAGATTTGTCGGCCCGGTGCCCAGGCACGTGGACGCGGCGCCGGGCTGGTGCCGGGCCGACCCAGTCAGCCGGGTTCGCACCGGTCAGCTGGTGCAGCCGGGCCACCGCCTCACCCAGGTCCATACGTTGGTGCGGGTCGGGGTGGCACAGCCCGTGGACCACCTCGTCCAGCCGGGCCCCGGCGCGTCCACCGGGCAGACCCGGCGGCAGCCAGGGCGGACCTTGGTGCGGCCCGGGCGTCTGGTCGGTGAGCATCCACACCAGCAGGCTGCCCAGGTACCACGCGTCGGTGTACCGGCCGACGCCGTGGTCGCCGGCGAGCGTCTCAGGAGGCAGGGAGAACCCGCGGTTGCCAACCGCTTGGGTGTACGTGGAGGTGTGGTCCGCCGCGACGGTGTGCGCCACGCCCCAGTCGGCGAGCAGCAACCGTCCCGCCTCGTCGACCAGCACGTTCGTCGGTGTGATGTCCCGGTGCACGATACCCAGGGTGCGGTGCACCGCGTGCACGGTCGCGACCAGCGGCACCATCTGCGCCACGACCACGTCGGGAGCCTGGCTCGCCGGGGCCATACGCCGCTGGTGGTCAGCGAGGGTGGACGGGCACCACCGCATGAGGTCGCACCACAGCTCGTACTCCGGGTCGGGGCTGCTCACAGCCATCTGGTGGCCAGGCACGGTGATGACGAACGACTCCAGCACCTGCAGCGCCGCCGGGTACGCCGCGGGGTCCGTGCGGGCGGCCTGGCCCACCGTGACCATGTTGACCAGGCGTTCCATCTGGCGCGAGCGTTCGGTCTGCGACGAGACCGCCTGCACGCGCAGCGCCAGCGCCTGGCCCGCACCGTCGATGCCCACCCGGGCGACCGCCGCCTGTCCCCCGTGCACCACGGGCAGCCCGACGCGGACCAGGTGCGAATCGGCCCCGTCGGAGACCCGCAGCAGCCCCGTGGCACTCACCTGCGCCACCGCCCCGTTGACAACCGTCCCCACACGGCCCTGCAGCCACTGCGAGAGCGTCTCCCCGGTCAACATGCCTGGCACTGTATCCGCAGCGGGACCAGTCAGTGGACGGTTCGCCCCAAGGCACCGTCACCGACGTCACACCGACCGGTCGAGCAGGTCGGCATTCGCCCACACACGGGCGATCTCGTCGCGGGTCTCCATGAGTGCGAACCCCAGGAGGTTCCTCGCCAGCGCGCGGGGTCGTGCACCCGAGAGAGACCGGCCCCGGCAGATACGCAAGACTGTCCTTATGACCCAACGAATGAACGTCGAGTCGTTCAACCTCGACCACCGCACGGTCGCGGCCCCGTACGTCCGCCTGGCAGACCGGAAAACCCTGCCGGCCGGGGACGTCGTGTGCAAGTACGACGTGCGGTTCACACAGCCGAACACGGCCCACCTGCAGATGGACACCGTCCACTCCCTTGAGCACCTGTTCGCCGAGCACTCGCGCAACCACAGCGACGACGTGCTTGACTTCTCCCCCATGGGGTGCCAGACGGGGTTCTACCTCATGCTCGCCGGGGACCGGCCTGACGAGGCGGTCCGCGACCTGGTCGCCGCGACGTTGCGCGACGTCCTGGAGGCCACCGAGGTTCCTGCCGCCAACGAGGTCCAGTGCGGCTGGGGTGCGCACCACAGCCTGTCGGGTGCGCAGGAGGCTGCCGCGGCGTTCTTGGCCTGCCGCGACCAGTGGGCGCAGGTGACCAGGTGACCGCGGTCGACGCCGTGGTCGTCGTGGCCATGGCAGACGAGGAAGCGCCGTTCGTCGCCCGGGCCCAGGTCGCGGGCCCGGTGACGCAGGTCGCCGGGTCGTACCAGCGCCTGGTGACCCTCGCTGGCCGCACGGTGCTGCTGGTTCGCTCGGGTATCGGTCTGGTCAACGCCGCCGTCGCCGCGTCGTGCGCCTTGAGCGTGTTCCGCCCCTCGGTGCTCATCAGCGCTGGCAGCGCCGGGGGCCTGGGTGTGGACGTGCGCGTCGGCGACGTCGTCGTCGCTGACCAGACGCTGTACTCCAATGCTGACGCGACCGGTTTTGGGTACGTGCTCGGCCAGGTCCCGGCGATGCCTGAGCGCTACACCTGTGACGAGCGCCTCGTGGCCATCGCCGCTGCTGGCGGCACACCCCAGGTCCCGACCCGCACCGGCCTGGTCGTGTCTTCGGACTCGTTCATCACAGCACACGTCGTCGACGATGTGCGCAACCAGTTCCCCGACGCCGTGTCTACGGATATGGAGTCCACGGCGTTGGCCCAGGTCGCGCACCTGTTCGGCATCGGCTTCATGTCGGTGCGCGGTGTGTCAGACCTGTGCGGGCCCGTCGCCGGTGACGACCACGCCACCCACGTCGACGACGCCTCAGACCGTTCCGCCACCATCGTCGTGCAGATGCTCGCGCATCTGACCGACTGACCGAAGAGAGGTGCACGATGCAACGGATCGTCCCGAACATCTGGTTCGACCACACCGCCGCGCAAGCCGCGCAGTTCTACGCCTCGGTGTTCCCTGGTGGACGGGTGCTCAGCACCCGGTGCTACCCCACCGAAGGCCTGCCGGACTTCCAGGCAGACATGGCCGGCCAACCCCTGTCGGTCGAGCTTGAGATCGCCGGGTACCGTCTGGGCGCGATCAACGCTGGCCCGGAGTTCCCGCTCAACCCGTCGGTGTCGTTCTTGGCGAACTTCGACCCGTCGGTCGACCCCCAGGCCCGCGAGCACCTCGACGAGCTGTGGGAGGCGCTGATCGACGGCGGCGAAGCGCTCATGCCCTTGCAGGACTACGGTTTCAGCCCGCACTACGGCTGGGTCAAGGACAAGTACCAGGTGAGCTGGCAGCTGATGCTCACCAACCCCGAGGGCGAACCTCGGCCCTTCCTCACCCCCGCATTGATGTTCGGCCACACCGCCCAGGGCCGCGCCGCCGAAGCCGTCGACTTCTACACGTCAGTGTTCGCCGGCCGCACCGGCACCATGCTGAAATACCCCGCCGACGCCGGCCCCGTCGCCGGCGAAGTGATGTTCTCCGATTTCCAGCTGCTCGACCAGTGGTTCGCCGCGACCGACTCCGCCGGCCACGACTTCACCTTCACCTGCGGGGTGTCGCTCATGCTCACCTGCGCCGACCAGGCCGAGATCGACCACTACTGGTCGCAGCTGAGCGCCGTCCCGCAAGCCGAACGCTGCGGCTGGTGCACCGACAAGTTCGGCCTCAGCTGGCAAGTCGTCCCCGCCGACCTCGACACCCTCATGTCCACCCCCGGCGCCTACCCCCGCCTCATGTCCATGACAAAGATCGACACAACCGCCTTCGCCTGACCCCAGCACGCAGGTCGTGATTTGAACCCTGAGCGTGGAGTCGAAACCTGATGTTCGAACATCAGGTTTCGACTCCACGCTCAGGGTTCATCATGTGAGACGGCAGGACGGCCCGGCTTGCCGGCGTCACGCATCATGCTTGGGGCCGTACGATGGGGACAAGGAGGAGCGATGGCAGCACTGGACCGGATCACTCAACTGGTGTCATGGGCGGTAAGCCCTGCGTCCGTGGGCTGCGCGTGACGGTGGGGATGCTCGTCTCCCAGATCGGGGTCGGCCGCAGCATCGACGATGTCCTGGCCGACTACCCCTACCTGGAACGCGAAGACGTGCTCCAAGCCCTGCAGTACGCCGCGTGGCTCGCCGAGGGGCACGACATCACCCTCGCCATCGCATGATGCGCGCCAGAAACGACCTCAGCCACGACTGCTGAAGATCATCATCCTGGTCTCGGCGACGTCGGCCTTGGCCACCGGGGTCGGGCAGGCAACGGTGCCCGCACCCCGCACACCGAGTTGCCACCCCCGGGTTGCTCGCGGAGCCGCAACGCCACCAGGCCACCTTCGACCCCAGGTCCAGCTCGGCGAACGCCGGGCTGATCACGTGAGGTACCCGTTGCGTCCGATGTGCGGTGTCTGCCCTGAATCGCTGCCACACAGCGACGTCATCCCAGGTCAGGACTGAAATCTCGTCCCATGACAGGGATGGGCGGATGCCGACTGAGCGCCCATCAATCGTCACGCCGGATACGGTGACGCCGGACATCTTCCCCCGCGTTCACTCCGGTCACCCGGGTGAAACTCCAGCGGGTGTCCCCAAGGGCATTGTCATTCCGGGGGGGGGGGGGGGGGGGCGTAGG
>WRCL01000154.1 GCA_009783975.1 Micrococcales bacterium | reverse complement strand
CTCGTGCCCGAACGCTGGCAGGACCCGACCGACCCGTTCAGCTCCCAGGTCCGCTCTCGTCCCCTGGTTGAGCTCCACCTCGCTCAGCAGGTGGCGGCATGAGTCCGTGGAACCCGGGCCGCGTCAGAAAAACGCGGTTCAGATGCGAGCAGCGACCGCCCTTTCCTCGCGGCGGCGACCAACTTGTCGAAAAGGCGCTCAATCACGGCATTGTCTTCCGCGTCGAAAAGGTCGACATCGGCGTCGTCATCGTCGAGAGCGTCGAGCATCATCTTCGCGAATGGGCGGGCCCACCGTGCGGCGGCTTCCTCGGCGTCGGAGTGGTCTTCGAAGTTGCTGACCAACGCCGCGAACGCTGGTGGGGCCCACTCGTCTTTGACGTCGTCCACTCCGTAGTCGGCTTGCTGACAAAAGCCAACCTCGAACACGAGGCGCTTCGACCGGGTGCGTTCTGAATCCAAGTCCCAGCGGCCGACGATCAACCCTGACTCGTGTTCTTCCCAGGTTTGGAAGAAAACCGGCGTCACACAGCATCCGCGAACCATCCATGTGCTCTGGACTTTGATCCCGGCGGATGCAACGAGATCGCCGCCGACGAACAATGGAGAAAACCGGTCAGTCGCCTCTCGCAGAACGCCAGCCACCACCAGGTCCCCTGTGACGATGAGCGGGAGGTCCACGAGCAGGTCCCCATCGACCACCAGGTCGCCGTCGTGTCGATACCAGGCCGGATCAGACGTCGTGCCGTTGACCCATCCTTCCAGCACCGCAAGGGCTCCGCCCCCGCTCTCCTTCGCCGGTTTCCGCAACTTGGCTGGTACCGCATCCCAGGAATCAATTTGTGTCAGCGCCGGCAGCATGGATTGCACGGAGTGCGATTTACCACGCCAACGTAGGGAACGTAATTTCATGGCCATCGGGTCTCATCCTCTCCACGGGCGTGACAACCAAGACAACAAGAATCTTTGGAGCCGGTGCAGACTACATGCTACTACCGCGCGGCCGGGCAGTAATCCACCGGCCTTCATTCGTCAGCGGGGTGGTGTGCTTGCCTGGGCGTGTGGGTTTGCGGACGGCAAGACAGTGGGCAAGACAGACGGTTCCTATGTCTTGCCTGGTCAACGCGACGTCCAGCTGGCTGAGTCCGGGCCCTGAGTCCGTGCCGGGAGTTGCCGGACCGGAGGCAGCCGCTCGGCGAAGGCCGCGCTCGTCGTCGATACCAGGCGTCGAGGTACATCAGCCCCCGGAAGCATCGAGGTCCGCATCAGCCAGGGTCGTGGACCGGTCGAGCGCATGTAGGTCGTCGGGGTCGCTGGTGACGATCTCGTGCTCTGCCCGCCGGGCGCACACGACGACGTGCGCGCGTCGGTGATGTCGCTGGTCCCGGTCGCAGCGAACAAGACGTAGACCACGTTCGTGGTGTCGGCCTGGTCCAGCTGTGGCACGACGATGCGTGGTTGGCGCACCAACCTCGCCTGCCTGGAGGGGTCGCGGACCACCTGCCCAGCACGGTGGCTGGGATGACCATGGTGGCGGCGCTCTGCTCGGCGGACCGATCAACTCTCCGCCGCTCCCGCTCATCTGTGGCTGGGTTCGCTGGTCGCGGGCCTGGCCCGGCAAGCGCTCTCCACGGATTCCCGGTGTCGGTGGTGGCTTGTACGGTCGGGCGATGCTGACCTCGAGAGCTGCCCCAAGACCCATCGTGCTCGTACACACCCAATTGGCGAGTGATATCATGCGTCATATGAGAACTGAGGCTCCGCCACTCGTGCCGATCTTCCGGTCGGCGCTCCAGGCCCGGGTGCTTCTGCACGTCCTCACAGCGACCACGGCGGTCACTGCCGCTGACCTGGCCCGCGTCCTGCACGCACCAGAACCCACTGTCTCGCGCGAGGTGCGCCGGCTGATCGACGCCGGGTTCCTGGCAGGCGAGCGCATCGGCAGGGCGGTGGTGCTCACCCCTGCGGCAGACAACCCGGCGACGGCACCGCTGCGCCAGCTGCTCGTCGTCACATACGGTCCCGCGCACCTGCTGGAACGAGCGCTGGTTGGTATTGCCGCCATCGACGCTGGATATGTGCACGGTTCCTGGGCTGCCCGATACCACGGCGAACCGGGCCCTCCGCCCGGTGATGTCGACCTGCTCGTCGTTGGCCGTCCCGCTCGCCGTGCTGTCGATACGGCCCTCAACGGCATCGAGAGCCAGCTCGGCCGAGAGGTCAACGTCACATACCTCGTGCCCGAACGCTGGCAGGACCCGACCGACCCGTTCAGCTCCCAGGTCCGCTCTCGTCCCCTGGTTGAGCTCCACCTCGCTCAGCAGGTGGCGGCATGAGTCCGTGGAACCCGGGCCGGGCGACGGTCGAGGCGTTGCTCGCCAACGGCGACCTGGAGCGAGTTCCCGTGAACCTCGACGGTGCGCAGGGACTGGTGGCCCGGGCCCGGAGGCACCTGTTCTCTGCCGAATCGCTGGCTGAGACTGATGTGGAGCTGGCGTACGACGCCCTGCACGCGGCCAACCGCAAGGCCTTGACAGCCGTGCTGCTCGCCCAGGGCCTGCGACCGACCAGGCAGGGTGGGCACATCAGTGTCTACGAGGCCGTGCGTGCCCAGCTAGACCCGCCCCTTGGCGCCGTCCTTGTCCCATACGAGCGGATCCGTCGTGCCCGCAACGTCGGCGACTACGTGGACGACCTACCCGCGACCGCCGACGACGTCCACGCTGACCTGCCGGAGTGCCAGGCGATCGTCGAGGTTGCCGCCAAGGTCATCGGCCAGATGCCCATGTTCTGACCCAGAACACGTAGTAGCTGGCCTGGAGGATGTGCAGGTCGCCGGCGACGATGCGGACCAGGCGGTGCTCGTCGTCGATGCGTCGGGACCAGGCGTCGAGGTACTTGAGCTGTTCGGGTTTGCCGACGCCGTCGTAGGGGTCCTCGCAGGTGATGTCGTCGATGAGGCGGTTGATGCGGCGGAGCAGGGTGCGGTTGCTGGCCTGCCAGGAGCGGTAGTCCTCGACCTCAGTGCAGAACCCTCGACATCACACCGACAAGGTGGGTGACCAGTGGGAACCGGTACAGTCGGCGTCACACTGGGACGAGCGTCGCGGCCGGGTCGAGCGCGCGCAGGTCGTCGGGGTCACTGGTGACGATCGGGTGGCCTGCGCGCCGCGCGCACACCACGACGTGCGCGTCGGCGATGTCGCTGGTCCCGGTCGCGGCGAGCAGGACGCCGACGTTGGCCGCATCGGCCCGGTCCAGCTGTGACATGACGGTGCGTGGCTGGCGGACCAAGCGCATCAACCGGGCCTGACCGGCGGGGTTGCGCAGCGCCTGTGCCAGGGCCGTGGCTGGGATGACGACCGGTGCGGCGGTGCGTTCTGCGGCCGCGAGCAGCACGATCACCGTGCGGTGGTGGCGGTCCAGTGCGATCAACGGTCCCGCGTCGAGCGTGACGCCGTTCACGCGACGGCTGTCGTGTCTGCGTGCCCAGCCAGCCCGAGTACCGAATCGACCCACGGCACGGCGTCCCGAGCCCACGGCGTTCGATGGGATAGGAGATATGGCACCAGAGCTGGCGGCACTGATCGAGGCTGGGCGCTGCCTCGCACCTGCGGACCGCTACGAGTTGGCGAACCAGATGCTCGCGAGCATCGAGGAGCCGACCATCGACCATGACAAGGTTGACGAGGCATGGCGCGCGGAGCTGCGCCGCCGGATCGACGACGTCGACTCCGGCCGGGTGCAGGCTGTCGACCATGCCGAGACGGTCCAGATCGCCCGAGCCCTTGCTGAGCACTCGACCATCGGCGAGATCCCCAAAAGGGGGCGCTCCGCCCCCGCCTGAGGAAGTGCTGGAACATCCCGCCGAAGGCCAGCGCGGCGTTCGCCGCCGCCATGCAGGACGTGCTGACGGTCTACGCCCGGCCCCGCGACCAGCGCGTGCCGGTGGTGTGCATGGACGAAAGGCCCTACCAGCTGCTCGCCCACGCCCGCGAGCGTTCAGCAGGTGGCGGCGTGAGTCCGTCGAACCAGGGCAGGGCGACGATCGCTGGGTCTGCCTGTGTCCGGCCAACGAAAGACGGCCTGTCGTCGCGAGTCGCGAGCAGAACGCTCGCCTTTTCGTCTACACCACAGCGTGAAGCGCATGGAGAATCCGCGGGCGGCTGTCGATAGTTCTGTAGTGAGTTCGACACTTTGGCGGTGAGATCGACATTTAAACTGTCGATCTCACCGCCAAAGTGTCGAACTCGAGTGATTTGAGCGTCTGCTTCTGTCTTGCCTCAGCAACTGGCTGTGGGGTCACGCACTATCGGATCCGCACCCGGTGGTGCATCAGCGCGTTCCCAGTAGAAATAGACGAGCAAATTGTCGGGGTCAGAGACATCGACAAGATATTGCTGTAGAGAATATAGGCGGGTGGACACCTGTGCCGCAGGAAGCGTCGTGGTCCCGCGAACGCGGACGGTGCTCTTGTCGATGCGGGTCGGGTGGTACAACCATACCGCCCACACCCCCGACTTCTGCAGGCACGTACTCAACTGAGCCTCACCCCAGTACAACTCAGAATACGACAGCGTCGAAATATCGGCAGAGCCAGGTTCCGAACTCCACCGTACGTTCTGGTTGTGAGCGCCAGTGTCGAAGGCGAGCCCACATGATGTGACGGAAACCGACTCGTGCAGGCAGTTTTGTAGCGTAGTCTGGAGTACAGAGACGAGCCTTCGTTCGGCCTCGGCGGTCAAAGCGACCTCCGGGGCATATTGTGTGAGCAACACTTCAGGGTTGTAGATGGCGCTGTTCATCAGGCTCGGCAGGACCAACACGTCCGGGCTAACGGTGAACAGTGGGGTGGCGTTTCCGATTCTATTGGTCCCCGGTAACAATGTGAGCGACGTACTGCCAGGGGGCACGGGAACGCCGTTTACGGTGAGGTTTCGATCGCCCACCCCGTCCAGGAACAAGATATCGATATATCCGTTCTTGTTCACCGAAGACTCATGTCCAAACGGAAGCCCAACACGCCAGAACCCGTCAGGGCACCTCGCCACTTCGTACACATCCTTGATTTGAAGCTGGCCGAACTGAAAACTCACGTGAACACGCGCCGTATCATCAGAAGACCATCCAGTATTGACCGTGACATTTTTGATCAAGTTGATACTGCGCGACTGGGCCAGCACATCGTCAGTGATAAAAATCTGAGATTGTGGGACTACTGTCATGTACTTCAGCACATCGGAAGAGTTGCCTTCCGCCAGCGCCGTGAGGTAGCCGAGGGCTGCCTGCTCTGGAGAGCGGGCGTGCCCCGCGACAGAAGGAACTTGCACATGGTCCCGAGATTGGAACACCAGACCCGATGCAATGACCACCAGCGCTACTGTGACAACGATAGTCACATATCGCGAACGAGGGCGGTCCCAGAAACAGCGGGCCCACCAATTCCGGCGAGAAATACGCGCCTCGCCACCCAGCTCGGCGCTCATCCTCGGCCCCGGTAGCCCGCGACGAAGCCGTCAGCCAGCGCTCTCTCGGCTTCGGCCGCCAATTCCAAGTGATCG
>WRCL01000153.1 GCA_009783975.1 Micrococcales bacterium | reverse complement strand
GACCCTCCACCCGTCCGACCTGGTGGCGACTGTCAAGGACAGGTACGGGTGGAAGAGGGACACCGGGCCCAGGCTCGATCACCGTCTCAGAGATCATCCGCGACCTGCACACCCTCCATGGGTGAGACCATCCCATGGTTTGAACCCTGCGCGTCGAGCCGAAACCTGAGTGGGGAACAGCAAGGTAGGGTACCGGGCCAGCGGCTCGGGGCCGTCGTGGCTGGCCATGTCTCAGGCTGGCACACATGTTTCAAGATCCGTACACCAAACGACCCACACGAGCCGGTGCTGCCACGTAGGTTCGAGAACATGACCACGTCCCCGTACGAGCTCGTCTTCCCCAAGCATCTGCTCGCCCACGTGCTGCCCCGCCCCGGTGGTGTGGAGGTTCCCCCGCCGCCGTTCGCCGAGGATGCGGCCGAGCGGTGGTGGGCACGTATGGCCGCTGTGCGTGACCTGGTCAACCAGTTGTTGTCTTCCGAGCACACCGACCCGGACATCGCCGCTGCTGCGACGGACGAGTCGTCGCCAGTGTGGGCAGCGATGGCGTTGCACATCAGCACCAAGCAGGACAAGCAGTTCTCCTTCTACCGTTGGGCCCATGCCAGCGACAAGGCGGAGCAGTCCTGGGCAGATCCGGCCGTCGCGGCGGTCGGATCGGTCGTTGCTGCCCAGGTGGGCGTGTGGTGGGCCGCCACGCGTGTGCTCGCGCAAGGTACCGACGGCCATTGGGTGCAGTGCACGACCTCGCACCAACGCCCCCTGGGGTTTGTGCGCCGTGACCGGCTGTTCGACGCCGACCGGTCGACGAAGGACTACCAGCATGTTGACGACGCCTCTGTGCGTGTGTACGACGCGCGGCTACGGCTGCGTCTGGCCGCCTCGCAGTGGGCTGGCGTCGCCGAGGCGCTCGAACCGTTGGCTGCGCTCGGTGACAGCGCACGGCTGGTGATGTCGGTGCTGGTACCGCAGCGGCGCGACTGGTACGCCGCCGCGCCGAGACGTCCTGAGCTCGTGGTCTCGGCGGCCACCGTTGAGGAGATGATGGGGTTTCTCGACCGGTGGCGGGCTGGCGGAGTGCCCCCAGTGTGGCCGACGGTTCTCGACGCTGTCGGGGTCGACCTTGCCGAACTTGCCGAGGCTGCCTTTGCTTCCGACGCGGTTGACACAGAGACTCTGCCAACAGACGTCCTCGCTTCCATTCCCACCCAGACGGCCTTCCGGGTGCTGCTCAAGGCTGCCGAGGCCAACCGTGAGGCGGCTGGTCTCGTCGTTGCGCATGCCCGGCGGTGGCCCCGGGCCGCGGCGCCCGTCTTGGCCGCAGCACCCACGAACCCCAGGAGCAGGACGCTGCTGGGCATGCTGCCGGTGGATGACCTGGCACCTGATCGCGACGAGTATTCCGCCGAGGAGTGGGCTGTCATCGAGGCGCACACCATGGCACCGGCTGGCCCTGTCGCCGATGCCTCAGCAGTGCCCGTTCTGCTGGCAGCACTGCCCTGGGACGAGCGTCCGGTGATGCCGGTGCTCAAGCTCGAACCTCCGGTCTTCGCCGGGAGCGAAGTGCACTGGTTGCCTGGTGAACGTGACGAGTGGTTGACCTGGCCGACGGGGCTTGCCCCCGCCCCGCCGTCGGACGCGGAGATCGCAGACTTCCTGACGGTGACCCGGCCAGGAGCATGGCGAGCTCTTGGTTGGCACCAGGAGAACTCGAAGACAGACAACGAGTGGGCGTTGTTCTTCGCGCAGGCACCGTTGGACGCAACGACAGCGCGCGTCCACTATGCCAAGAACAACTATCGTTGTGTCGCTGGTCTTGCGCGGGTCATCCTCGCCCGGCAGGAAGACACGGAGCTGGCTGCACAGATCGCGCTTGCTTGGCTGACGTCCGGAGCGCCGGGGGAGATGCCTTTCGTCAACCAGGCGATCGTCACGACGATGGTCGGGCAGGTCCTGGGCAAGAAACTGGACCTGCGGGAGAACGCCCGGGCGTACCTGCGGCGTCATCCTGGGTATGTGTCCCGGTGCTTGGTGCCGGCGGCCTTCGGCAAGCGCGGCAAGGCGCAGCAGGCGGCGTTGTCGGTGCTGCTCATGCTGCACGACGCTGGGCACGGCGACGCTGTGGCCGAGGCCGTGGCGACGTTCGGGGACGCCGCGTCGCAGGCGTGGGTCACGGTCGTTGGTGCCGGTCCTGCGGTGCTTGGGCTGCCGGCGAAGGCCCCAGTGTTGCCGGGTTGGTTGGCGGTGACGGCGTTGGCGCAGGTCCAGCTGTCCAGCGGTGCTGGGGCTCTGCCGACTCACGCGGTGGAGAACCTCGTGACCATGCTGGCGATCTCGACGATGGACGCCCCGTACGCAGGTCTTGAGGTCGTCCGCGAGTCGTGCACGCCCGAGTCGTCGGCCGCGTTCGTGTGGGGGTTGTTCGAGCAGTGGCGGGTCGCGGGTTACCCCGCCTCGGAGGGCTGGGTCATGGACGCGCTGGGGTTGTTCGGCGGCGACGACACTGCTCGCCGGCTCGCCCCGCTGGTGCGTGCATGGCCGGGGGAGTCGTCGCACCAACGTGCTGTCAAGGGCCTGGACGTGCTGCTGGGGATTGGCACGGACGTCGCGTTGATGCAGCTGCACTCGATCTCCCAGAAGGTGAAGTTCAAAGGGATCAAAGAGCAGGCGCAGGCCCGGATCGACGCCCTGGCCGACCAGCTGGGTCTGACCCCGGCCCAGCTGTCGGACCGGTTGGTCCCGGACTTTGGCCTTGGCGCTGACGGGACGATGGTTCTGGACTTTTGTGACAAGACCTTCACCGTCGGGTTCGACGAGTACCTGCGTCCGACGATCACTGACGAGGCAGGCAAGCCCCGCAAGTCCCTGCCGAAGACCATGACAGAACCTGGCGCGTCGTCGGCGAAGGTGTTCGCGGCGCTGAAGAAGGACGTGCGGGCGGTGGCTGACCTGCAGCTGCGTCGCCTTGAGGAGGCGATGGTCACCCAGCGTGGGTGGACGGTCGAGGAGTTCACCATGTACCTGGTGGACCACCCCCTGGTCTGGCACCTGACCCGCCGGGTGGTGTGGAGGTGCGACAACGGTTTCTTCCGTGTCGCTGAGGACAAGACCTTCGCCGACGCGGGCGACGAGCCGTTCGCCCCGCAGGGCACGGTCCGTGTCGCCCACCAGCTGGACCTGGGCGACCAGGCGGCCACGTGGGCGGGGCTGCTGGCCGACTACGAGATCGCCCAGCCGTTCGCCCAGCTGGGCCGTGAGACGTACACCGCTGACCAGGTCACCGCTTTCCACGCTGTGACCGTCCCGTCTGGAAAGGTCCTTGGTCTGGAGAGACGTGGGTGGCGCCGTGGCCCTGCCCAGGACGCTGGTGACCAGTGGTCCATCGACCGTCCCTTGCCTGGTGGCCAGGTGTGGGAGCTGGGCCTGGAGCCAGGTTTCTATGTCAGTGACCCGATGATGTACGAAGAGCAGACCCTTCACCCCGCCGACCTGACAGGTCTGGACCCCATCACCTGCTCGGAGATCCTGCGCGACCTGCACACCCTCCACGGTTGAACGGCCCTGCCGTGCCAGGTGGCCTGGCGCGTACAGCTGCTGCGCCGCGTCCTGCCTGACGGCGCTCGTGGTTGACGTCCGAGCGGTCTCGAGCAACACCGACCCGTCGCGGTGCCGACGGGCACGCCGTCGACGTGACGGTCTGGCGGGGCGGTCGCGGCGCACAAGTTGGTCGCCCAATCTCGCCCGAGGGCGTGCACCGATGGACTACCGTGGTTCTCATACGTCCTGGAGGGGGCTGAGCGATGACGACCGCCGACCGCTGTTACGACCTGGCGAGCATGTACCTGACCCAGGGGAACCCCACGCGTGCTCTGGACATGCTGGCCGACGCCGCGCAGGAGGCACCTGACCATCCCCGCGGTTGGCAGCTGGCAGCCCTGGCGCACCTGGACCGTGGTGATCTGCCGGCAGCGCGCGACGCGGCTACCCGGCTTGTCGCACTCGCGCCCGAGTCCGCGGCAGCCCACCGCACGGCGGCGCAGGTGCTGTCTGACACCGGAGAGGCGACGCTCGCACTGGTCGAGGCACGGCACTCGATCCGCCTCGACCCGTCTGGCGCCGCCGGCTACCGGGTCCTGGCGCTCACCGAGCCGCAAGGTGTCGAAGCCCGGGACGCAGCAGCGACCGCTGTGCGGCTGGCGCCGGAGAACCCCAGCTCGCACACGACCTGCGCCGTCGTCGCCTTGTGCGAGAAGCGCCTGGACGACGCCGAGCGCCACATCGGCCAGGCGCTGGTGCTCGACCCGACGCACCAGTGGTCCTTGCAGGTCCACAGCGAGGTCACCAGAGCGCGGGCCACCGGAGCCACGTCGGTCGCCGCTTGGCTCAACGCCCAGGCCACTGTCGTCCAGCAGTCGCTGGACGACGCCCAGCTCGTCGAACGCCACCGACGTGACCTGGCGGTCACCGCGGTCTTTCCCCTGTTGCTGACGATCACGGCGGGGCTCTTCTTCGTCCCTGCCTTGTGGTTCGGCGAGTGGGTGAACCCTGGGCGGTTCGTCGCCGGCGCGGTCGTGCTGTACTGCCTGGCCGCCTTCTGGCGCAGCTGGGGGCAGGCCAGCCCGCACGTGCGTGAGAACCTGCGTGCGACCGTCTCGGGCCGGGTGAGAGCCGTGCTGACGACCACCGTCGCGGCTGTCGGACTTCTCGCGCTGGCCGTGGTGTCCCCGGCACGTTGGGGCTGGATGCTCCTGGTCGGTTGCGGTGGGATCGTGGTCGTCGGCCTCTGGTTGTTCCTCTTGTGGCACGTGCGGACCAAGAGCCTGCGGCAGAACCTGCGCGACGCCGCGATGGGTGCCGTCTTCGGTTGCTTGTGGTACGCATGGGCGAGCGCCCTGGTCAAGAGCGCGCTGGTTGACGGCTTCACCGCACCGCGGGTCTTCCTGGTCATCATCGGCCTGCTCGTCCTGCGTGTCGTCGTGAAGGACCTGCGGCCGTTCGGCCGCCCCGCCAAGCCCCGCTGAGGACAAGTCGCCTGCCACGCCTTCGACCCGTGAGCGGGAGACGTCTCAGGCTGGCACACATGTTTCAAGATCCGTACACCACAGCGCCTACACGAGCCCCGCCGGGCAGGTGGCCCCCCGATCGCCGTCTCAGAGATCGTCCGCGACCTGCACACCCTCCAGGACTGACCCAAGGTCGTCCGTCGAGATGCGACCTGAGACACCAGATGCGACGTTCTGATGTCGCGTCTGGTGTCTCAGGTCGCATCTCGTGGACTCCCGGCTGCTGACCACCGCGACCGTGCTCAGCCTTGCCCGGTGCACGGCCTAAGGTGGACTGGTGAGCGTGCGCCGGGTGATGGGCATCGAGACCGAGTATGGGGTGGTCGAGCCGGGGCGCCCTGAGGCGAACCCGATGCTGCTGTCCAGCCACGTCGTCGCTGCGCAGGACCAGGTGCGCCAGGCCGGGACGCGGGCCCGGTGGGACTACGACGACGAAGACCCGTTGCACGACGCTCGGGGGTTCCACCTGGAGCGGGCCTCGGCGCTGCCCTCACAGCTG
>WRCL01000152.1 GCA_009783975.1 Micrococcales bacterium | reverse complement strand
CGCCGCGCCTACGGATACCACTCGCCCGAAGCTCTCATCGCCATGGCCATGCTCACCCGCGGCGGACTGTGCCCACCACTCCCAGGCCGTGTTTCATGACCCACGGGAACAGCAGTAGATCCTTCAAAGTTGACAGCAGCGACTGTGTACTGGTCTGGGTCGTGCACGTATGGCGCTCCCAAAACAAGATGCACGCCGTCTGCGGCACTCGGCGGGCACGTCGCGGCGTTGCCATCGTCAGTGAGGCTCTCCTCCTCCTTGCGACGCCCCCGCCCAGCACCACACCCGACGCACATCTTGTTTTGGGAGCGCCATATCAGATGATCTGCCCAGAGCAGCCAGTCCCGCTGGGCGAAAAATCGAAATAGAGCCGGGACGCCCCGCGGTTGTTGGATGCAGTCGGCGATATGCGACCAGTCGCACCGTGGCATGGCGGGGTCGATCCGCGGGGAGCCAGGTCATCCTTCGCGTCGGCGGACCAGGTGGGACGCTTGGTGCGGTAGACATCCCGGCGGTACGGGATGCGAACGACGTGGCTGCGGGCCGACTGTCCCGCCGCGCAGGCTCTCACCAGGCAAGACATAGGAACCGTCCCCAGTGTCTTCAGTGTCTTAAAGCACGGCAGAACGTCTCTGACACTCCTCATCCCCTCCGGCAACTACAACATATTGCCGACGATCATCGGAAGCGAAATCTGGCCCTGTGTAGCCGTTGTGTGCGGTCTGTGTGGCCTCCACACAGCAACCTTCGTCCGCAACCCCCGAACACTGCGGTCGTACGAAGAGCTGCGGACCGCGGCGCTGGAGGAATGGACCTGATCCGCGCAGCCATCGTGACCGGGATGGGGCCCGGCGAGTGCGATGCTTGCATGATGAGTTCGATGATCTAATCATCGAGCTCGCCCTCCAACCATCGAACTCGGTTGGGTTGGCCAGGAAAGGGTGAGAAGTTTCTGTTGGGAAGGTGCCCGCCGCCCAACAAGCGGGGCCTGAAAGGGGGCCCAGCAGCTCAGCTCGGGTATGGGAAGACGGCCTCGATCCGTGGGCCGTCGGTGCTCCAGAAGACTTTGTACGGGGCCCGTCCGACCACTGGGGTGCGCATGACGACACCGTCGTGGGTGACGATGGCTGAGGCAGCAGCCCGGTACCGGTTCGGGTCGTCGAGGATGGCTTCGCAGGTGTCGACCAAGTCTTGGTGCAGGCCGGGGTCGACGGTTTCGGCCATGTCGAGCTGTTCCGCGGCGACCTGTGAGTATCCCTGGTGCGGGTTCATGCGGCCGAGGCCGAGCGGCGGGTTCTGCGTACCGTCGGCGACGCCTGAGCACGGGCCAGCAGGTTCTGCAGCTCAGGGCTGTTGTCGTACTCCAGCTGGGCGTCGGACACGACCCGGCCCGGCATGAGCAGGATGCTGCCGTCCTCGTGGGGTTGGACGATGTACAGCTGGTCCGGGTGCCCCGGCAGGACGAGCCGGCTGCGCGAGTCGGTCTGTGCGACAAAGGTCTGCATAGCCCCCAGCCTACCCCATCAGCCCACAATGGGCTAGGCCCACGATCCTATCCTCACCGCAGACCCTCGAGTAGTCTGTCGCACCCAAAATGCCGGACAGGAGCGGCGTCAGGTGCCTGGCGAGGCGAAGGAGCCAGCCCTAGCTGACGTCGCGGCGGAAGCGCAGGTAGTAACCGCCGACAGTGAGGACGACGGCGTAGGCGAGCAGGCCCAGCGCGGCTGGGGCCGGGGAGAGCAGGGTGTTGTTGGTGAACATCGAGTACATCGTCTCACCGGTGATGCCGTCGCCCAGGGCGCCAGGCAAGTAGGACAAGATGGCCACGTCGTGCCCGATGAGCATGGGGATGGACCGCAGGGTCGGTTCGAGGAACATGGTGATCGCCAACAAGCTGACGACCGCGACCATCTGGTTGTTGACCAGCGTGCCCAGGCCCACCCCGACCAGGCCCCACAAGACCATCGCCAGGACCATCCGTGCGAACATCTGCCAGGTCTGGGCCGACCCCAGCGCCGTGGCGTCCCCCAGCATGGCCAGGGGCAATGCACCGAAGACGAGGCACCCGGCGATGACCACCAGCGCGTACAGCGCGCCCAGGGGCACCACAGAGACGAACTTTGCGGCGAGCACCCGCCAGCGCACGGGGTCGGCGAGGAACGTCGGGGTGAGGGTCTGGTGCCGGTACTCCCCCGCCACAGACATCGCCCCGACGATCGCAGGGAAGACGAACCCGAACGTCGTGCCCATGGAGTACAGCAGCCGCGCGAGGGCGTCGCCGATGGGGACGAACATGTCTGGCTCTGCGCGCATCTCGGCCCCGCCAAAATGCACCGCGAACACCATCGTCGCGACGTTCAGACCGGTCCACACGAAGGTGACCAGCAGCAGCATCCACCACGTGCGGGTGGAGAAGTACTTGCGGAACTCCATCTGGAAGGTCTGCCACCACACACGCGCTGGAAAAACCTGTGTGGTCGGCTCGTCGGTCGTCGTCAACTGTGTCATCGGATGTCCCCTTGTCCTTCGGTGAGGGCCAAGAACGCCGCCTCCAGCCCGCCGCCCTCGGTGGCGAGCTGGTGCAGCTCGACACCGGCGGTGAACGCGGCCCGACCAATCTCGGCGGCGGTGGGCCCGACGACCACTGTGCCAGAGGCTGTGGTGGTCACCTTCCACGTGTGCTGGGCGGCAAGACCGGCCAGGGCGTCGGGGTCAGCGGCGACAACAGTCGTGCGGTTCTCGTCAGCACTGGCCTCGAGCTCGGCCAACGACGAGCAGTGCACAAGACGTCCGTGGGCGATGATCACCACGTCGTCGACCGACTGGCGCACCTCAGACAGCAGGTGCGAGGAGACCAGGACGGCTTTGCCCTGGGTCGCCTGGTGGCGCAGCAGGTCACGCATCCACACGATGCCCTCAGGGTCCAGGCCGTTCGTCGGTTCGTCCAGCAGCAGCACCTTGGGGTCGCCGAGAAGCGCCACAGCCAGGCCCAACCGGGCCCGCATCCCCATGGAGAACCCCCCGACCCGCCGGTCAGCGACCGACCCGAGCCCGACGAGCTCAAGCACCGCGGTGCCGCGGCCCTGGTCGATCCCCGCCCCGGCAGCGAGCATCGCCACATGGTTCGCCGCGGTGCGCCCAGGGTGGAAGCTCGACGCCTCGAGCGCAGCACCCACGTGCCGCATCGGCTCGGGCAGCTCGCGGTAGGTGCGCCCGTCGAACGTCGCGGTGCCGCACGTGGGCCGGGTCAGGCCCAACGCCATGCGCAACGTCGTGGTCTTCCCGGCCCCGTTGGGCCCCAGGAACCCTGTGACCTTGCCTGCGGCGACGGTGAACGACAGGTCGTCCACGGCCGTGAGCGACCCGAACTTCTTGGTCAGCCCGTCGATCTGCAGCATGTTTCCTCCCGCCTGCGACCCTACACGTTCGCTGCCCAGTCGCAGGATGTCCGGCGCTGCGCAGGACTATCGTCGCTGCCGCCGTGTGGTGGTGCTGTCGCTGGCCTTGAAGTTGTAGACGGTGCGGATGCGGGCGTCGACCGTGGCGGTCGGGGCGATCTGCGCGACGATCTCCTCCAGGGGTTTGTAGGCCATGGGGCACTCGTCGAGGGTGCCGGCGTCGACGGTGCTGGAGAAGACCCCCGCCATGGCTTTCTTGTACGCCGAGACGGTGTAGTGCTGTTTCACCTGCGAGCGGCTCATGAGGCGCCCGGCACCGTGCGGGGCTGAGCAGTTCCACTCACGGTTGCCCAGGCCGGTGCACAGCAGGGCGCCGTCGCGCATGTTGACCGGGACGACGATGCGCTCGCCGGCCTGGGCCGAGACGGCGCCCTTGCGGACGGTGCGGTGCTCGACGTCGACGTAGTTGTGGGCGGTGGTGAAACGGTCGGCCACGCGCAAGCGCATCTTCTTGATGATGTCGTCGGCGATGGCTTGGCGGTTGAGGTCGGCGAAGGTCTGGGCGATGGCGGCGTCGTGCAGGTAGTCGGCGAAGGTCTGGCCAGCGACGTAGGCCAGCTCGAACGGGACGTCGTGCTGGGCACGGCCACCGAGCTCGTCGTACCCGCGTTGGCAGTAGTACCGGGCGACCTGGGCGCCGAGGTTGCGGCTGCCGGAGTGGACCAGCAGGTACGCCGTCCCGTCGTCGTCGGCGTCGAGCTCGACGAAGTGGTTCCCCCCGCCGAGGGTCCCCAGGCTCAGCGCGGCACGGTCTGCGTCGACGTCGCAGCGCAGGGCGTCGATGTCGACCTTGGCGCAGTACCGGTGCGCGGCTGTGCGTACCGCGGTGCCCACAGGCACGGCCGAGCGGACGACCGAGTCCAGCCGCGGCAGCTCGACACGGGTGCTGGCCAGCACGACGGTCTCAACCCCGCAGCCGATATCCACCCCGACCAGCCCAGGGACGATGGTGTCGGTGTACGTCAGCGTCGTGCCGATCGCCACCCCAGCCCCGGCGTGGACGTCAGGCATGATGCGGATGGTCGACCCGGCCAGGTGCGGGCAGTCGCACAGCGCCCGGACCTGCCCGCGGGCCGCGGCTTCGATGGTCTCGGCGAACACCACCGCAGTGTTGTAGGTGCCTTCGACTGTGAGGATGGCGGCTCCTTTGGTCTACGTCGTCCTGGTGAACTGCGGTCCGCGGTACACACGCACCGGGTCGCCGCGGACGATCTGGTGGTGCTCACGCCAGTTGTCGGCCGCAGCCTGCGTGTGCGCGTCGTGGGCGCGGCGCTCGACCGTCTGGCGCAACCGGGCTGTGGCCGTACGACGGTTCATGTGCTGGCTGCGCTCGTCGGTGCTCACCGCCTGGTCCCCGGTGGGAAGGTACACCGCACGCACACCAGAGTCGGTGGTGTTCACGTGCTGACCTCCACGCCCGGGGCTGCGGAACGTCTCGAAACGCACCTTGCGCGGGTCGAACTCGTCGGCCGGCCCCGGGTGCGCCGCCACGGCGACGTCCACGTACCAGTTCTTGCGCCCGTGGTGCGGCCGCACCGGGCTGGCGCACACCCACAGCACGCTGCCTTCGAGCCCGGCCATCTGCGCTGGCCCCCACAACCGCACCGACCGGAAAGCCCCAGGTCCGCGCCCCGGGGTGGAGTCGACGACCTCAACCCCGTCGAACTCGGCCGACAACGCCTCGACCAGCTTGCCGACCGCGATCTCGCACTCAGCAGGTCCACCCTGCCCCGACGACAGCTGGAGCAGCACCTGCCCAGGCTGCATGGTCGTCATAGCACCACAGTCGCACGGCACCGGGGTCGGGTGCACCCAGTTTTCGTCTTCTCCGACAGCACGAGGCCGGCACTCAGACAGTGAACGCGGCGGCGAGCCCGGCGACCGACGGTGGGACCGGGGCGTGGTTGGTGGGCGACGGTTCGATGGTCCCGGTGCGGGGCGCGGCAGTGACGGTGCCGCACCAGGTGGTTGCTGCGGCCTCGTCCTCAGGGGGTTTGGGCGGCTCGGCCATCACCCGGCAGCTCCACTGGTCCAGCGCCATCACGAGGACGTCGGTCGCGGCGAGCTCTGGTTTCGTGGGACGGCGCACCTCGGTGCTGCGGCCAGG
>WRCL01000151.1 GCA_009783975.1 Micrococcales bacterium | reverse complement strand
GCTCTCGCAGAGTACGCGGTGAGCATGGTGAACAGAACGCTCATGGCTGCGGCTGCGGCCATCGCCGTGACGAGCGAGAACTGGACGACGACCATTGCGGCCAGGGCGACGATGACCGTCAGCGCGGCAAAGACCACGGCACGTCCCGACGCGGTCACCGCCTGCACGCAGGCGTCGCGAGACGCCTCGCCGGCCACAAGGGCACGCCGGTGGCGGTAGAGGACGAACAGCGCATAGTCGATCCCCACACCCAGGCCGATCATCGAGGCCATGGTGATCGACTCGTCGGGAAGGTCGAGCAGGTGGCTGGCGAGCACGACGGTGAGCAACGACGCTGCGACACCGACGACGCCGGTGATGATGGGCAGCGCGGCGGCCCACCGGGATCCGAACACCAGCAGCAGGACCACCAACGCCAGGCCGATCCCGACGGCTTCGGTGGCAGGTGAGGGAGCAGGCATCTCGGTGAACGCCTGCCCACCGGCCGTGACCTGGACGGGACCACCGGGGGTGACCGCCTGCTCGACGGCTGTGCGAATGGCGGCGGGATCAGCCTGGTCAGACAGCACCACGGTGGCGTACGCCGTCGCCGTCGCGTGGTCGAGCTGGCCCCTGCCCGCGTCGTCGTACGCGCTGGTGACCTCAAGGACCCCGGGCTGGTGCCGCACCGTGTCGAGGACCGCGGCCACCTCGCGCTGGACCGCCGGGTCGTCGATGGGTGCGGCGACCGCGTGCCACGCGATGGTGCCGGTCTGGACACCGTCCGAGCCCAGCCCGGCGTCGTGCAGCACCCGGTAGGCGGTCGTGGACTGGCTGTCGGGCAGGTTCGCGTCCGAGGTGAAGGCCGGCCCAACGTTGATGGCGCCCACGCCGAGGCCGACCAGTGCGACGACCCACGCGACGATCACGGCACGGCGGTGGTCGAAGCACCAGCTGGCGAGGACGTGCAGGGCGGGGGGTCTCATGTCGAGGTCCTTCCGGGGTGGCAGAGGTTGGTACGTCTCCACTGTCCCCGGCGGGGCAGCGCCCGTCATGGTCCAGGTGCGGGATCCTTGCCTGCTGCCCGGGCAGTACGCCAGGGCGTCACGGCCGGATACCTGCCTTGTAGGCGAGGGTGATCAACGCGGCCCGGTCGTGGGCGTCGACCTTGGCCATCGCGCGGTTGAGGTGGGTCTTGACGGTGAGCTGGGAGATGAACAGCTCACCTGCGATCTCGGGGTTGGACAGGCCCCGGGCCGCCGCCGAGACGATCTCGCGCTCGCGGGCGGTGAGGTAGTCAAAACGTGCGACGGCCAGCGGGTCGACCGGGACGACGCCGGAGTCTGCGACGTGGTCGATCAGCGCGGCGGCAGCCTTGGCCGACAGTGCTCCACCGCCGTGGGCGACCTCGACGATCCCGGCGACGAGCTCGCGGGGCCCGACCCCCTTGGACAAAGAACCGTTGGCGCCGGCGCGCAGAGCGGCCAGCACGTTCTCGTCCTGGTCGAACGTGGTCAAGACGATGACTTTGGTCTGGGCTGCGCTCAGACGTTGGCGCAGGCGCCGGGTCGCCTCGACCCCGTCGATCCCGGGCATGCGCAGGTCCATGAGCACCACGTCGACGGCGGTGGTGTCCAAGGCCCGCAACGCAGCCAGGCCGTCGGCCATGTCGGCGACGACCTCGATATCGGGGCTTGGTTCAAGGATCGCGCGCAGACCAGCGCGGATCATCTCCTGGTCGTCGACGACCATGACGCGTATCACGCAGGCTCCTGTCCAGCCAGCGGCAGCGTCGCGGTCAACCAGAACCGCGTCTGGTCACGACGGGTCTCCACGGTGCCGCCAACAGATGCGGCACGTTCACGCATACCAACCAGGCCCAACCCCTGCAACGTGCGCGGCGAACCGTCTGGTACGGCCACAGCATTGACCACCTCGATGGACAGCACGTCCTCGTCGGTGCCCACGACCAGGGACACTGGCCCGGTCCCGTGCTTGGCGGCGTTGGTCATAGCTTCTTGGATGATCCGGTAGGCGGCCCGGGACGCTTCGGTCGACAAGGCCGGGGGGTCGGCCGGCAGCACAGCCTCGACGTCGAGGCCCGCGTCACGGCACGCCTGGACCGTCGCGGCCACCGCTGAGAAGTCGGCATCGGGGGCAGGGTCCGGGGTCTCGCCGGGGCGGCGCAGCACCGCCAGGAGGTGCTGGGTCTCGCTGAGGACCGTCTGGATCGCACCGCGAGCCGCGTGCAGCTCCTCACGGGACCGCGTGGCCTGCGGCGGCAGGTTGACCTCCGCGGCCCCCAGGCGCATGTTCACCGCGGCGACCTGGTGACCGATGACGTCGTGCAGCTCGCGGGCGATCCGCAGCCGCTCTGAGGCGACGCCGGCTGAGACCGCCGCGTCACGTGCTGACACCAGCTCGGCTGACCTCAGCGCGACCTGTTCCCAGTACCTGCGGTGGGCGCGGATGGCCGAGCCGATGGCGCCGAACGCGACGGCGCTGCCTGCGGCGACGAACGCGATCTCGGTGACCGGACCGCCAGCATCAACGTCGACGACCCCCGCGAAGCTCGTCATCGGGGCGACGCCGGCGCCAGCTCCGTCGGCAAGCATGACTCCGGCGAAGCTTGCCGCGGCGGCGCACCCGGTCACTGTGATGAACGGGTAGCCCCCCAGGGCGAGCCGCAGGCGACGAACACCACGAGGTTCCACTCGATGATCGGGTCGAGACCTGCCGCGCCGGCGACCACAGGCGCACAGCACGCCACGGCCAGGCCAACCCATTGCGTCCACCGCTGCCGGTCAGGTGCACGCACCGGCAGCGAGGCCATCGCGCACCCGACTGTGCTCAATCCAAGCGCAGCCAGACCCCACATGAGCCTCGCGCCGTCAAGGTCACGGACGTAGGTGATGGCACCGACCGCCACGATGGTGGCCATGACGACGACGACGAGCGTCTCGGGCAGACGCGGTGCCCGCAGCCAGATCGGCGGATGCGGCCACGGCTGTGGTGTCATGGCCTGATTGTCCCAGCGGTGCAGATTCGGCACGTACCGCAGACGCAGTACACGTCGATCGTCTCGACGCACGATCCGTCCTGCGCGGGCACCAGCCACAGTGGCCTGACGAGGCGTGAGGTTCCTGACCCGGGCCACCGCGCCGACCCGATCATTGACGGAAGCCACGTGAACGCGATCGAGACCGTCGGGCTGTCGAAGGCCTTCAAGAGCACCGCACGCACAGCCCAGCTTCCAGTCCGAGTGCTCAGATGGCTCGAATGTTCCCGAGAACTGACCGATCGTCTGATTCGGTCACGCCATCCTCAAGAATGATGCTGTTCGCGCGAGTTCGCAGATGGCTCGAATGTTCCCGGGAACGCAGCGATCGTCCGATTCTGTCACGCCCTCCTCAAGAATGATGTCATTAGCCAGATGGTCACATAACGTGAGCTTGCCGACACAAGTTGGCACTGTGAACACCACCCTCCAAGAACAGGAGACTCTCATGAGACAGCTCACCGGAAAAAGGGCGCTCCCGGCTCGGATCAGGAACGGAGCCTTGCTTGTCGCGGTTCTAGGAGTCGCTCTCGCGGTTCCTCTCGGCACGTCGCTCGCACCGCCGGCTCAGGCAGCTCCCACTCTCGACCTCGCGAAGACCATGGCCTACGCGACGAACGCCAACAACGACAAGCCCGGAAGCGGCATCTGGTGTGCCGAGTTCGTGGCAAAGGCCCTCAAGGCGGGCGGGTTCGAAATCCCCAACGCTTGGGTCAGTAAGCACTCTGACCACATAGACAATGCCGCTCGTAATCCGTACATCAACGCTCCTGGGCAGTACTACTGGTTCAAGAACGTCAACAAGGTCGTGTCGGTCATCGACAACCCCTCCACAGCGCAGAAGCAGGCCCTGCAGAAGGGAGACCTCGTCTACACGAAGACCTGGGACGAAGACGACCAGTATCTCTACACCCACGGGCATGTCATGATCGTGACCGAGGTGTCAGGGAGCGGTAACAGCAAGGTCGTCAAGGTCTCGGCACGCAACAACGCCCAGACCAACGTCACACTTCTCGCATGGAATTCGAGCGGGGCGGAGACCACCAAACCCAGCCAACCCATCACCGCGATTGTCAAGACATCCGAGCTGGCCAGCACAACAATTGCCGCTCCGTGCGCGTCGCACCCGGTCCTCGTTGCCAAGGCGAGCCCGCCCTCCGGCACTCCGTCAACCAGGTACACGTACACGGTGGAGACGGACACCGAGGTTCTTGAGCTGCGCTTCTCCTTCAACGGCAACAACACTGTCTACACGGTCAAGTACCCCACCGCCACACTGAGTCCTGCAAAGTGGGGAGGCACAACAGAAGCCAAGGTGACCAACACCAACGCCCGCAGGACCTGGGTCATCAGCAATGACCAGCTGGGCGCCGGAGACCGCACCATCACCGTGACCCCCAACTCCTGCCCCGCCGGCTCGATGTCGTTCAAGGTCAAGGTTGGTCTGCCGACGATCACCTCTGCGGTTGCGACCCCTTCGACCGGTCCGTCGACCGGCAAGTTCGGGTACAAGGTCGTGACGAGCACTGATGTGACGAAGCTGCGCTTCTCTTTCAACGACAACAGCAACGTCTACGAGGTCACCAGTGGCCAGGTGCTCACTCCCACGAAGTGGGGCGGCACGACGACTGCGTCGGTGGCCACCAGCGGTTCCGCCCGTACCTGGACCATCAACAACGACATGCTGGGCAAGGGCAACCGCACTGTCACCGTGACTGCCTACAACGCCAACGGCACGGCCACGGCGACGTTCACCGTGAAAGTGACGTAGCCACGCCCTGCTCGTCGAGCATGTGGCTGACCCAGCCACCTCGCCCCGAGGCCCGGTCCACGAGTTCGTGGGCCGGGCCTCGGCCAGTCCGCCGTGAGCGGCGGACCACTTCCCCGCGTTCGTGCACCCAGCCAGGTCGAACGCGCGAGCAACGTCGTTGGGCACAAGCCTGACGGCGCCTACGCCGCGAGCGGGACCAGCGGGGTGAGATCGACTCCCAGGGCCCGGGCACGCAGCAGCAGGTCGGCGGCAGCGAGGGTGCGTTCACGTTCGGTGCTGGTCCCGTCAGTCCGGTAGTGGGTGCGGGACCAGTCGCCGGTCCACGAGACCAGTGTCCATCCGTCACCTTCTGGCTGTGCCAGGAAGCGCGCTCACAACTCACCGGCTCCCATGAGCGTGCCCCTGAAGACGTAGCAAGCGCCGTCCCGTGTTGTGGACAGCATCAGTTTCGACGTAGACGACAGGGCGCCTGTCTTCGTGGGAAGAAGCCCATGCAAGTACGTCGCCGACCTCTGACCCGGGTTCGATCCGGTACTCCTCGCACGCGCCTTCAGCGTCCCAGAAGTAAACGCGGTACGCCGGAGCATCATCCTGTTCAGATACGTCCCTGGGGTCAATTAGGCGAGCAACAACGCTCATCGATTGATCACGACACGCAGGCCTCTTCCACTAGTAGTCTGTCGCATCCAAAATGCCGGATAGGAGCGGCGTCAGGTGGGGTGCCTGGCGAGGCGGAGGAGGAGCGTCGCAGCAGCGCTGCGTCCGACGACGACAACGCGGCCAGGGGCCCCGCATGGCGTCGCGAACCCGG
>WRCL01000150.1 GCA_009783975.1 Micrococcales bacterium | reverse complement strand
TTCCCCCTCGAGCTCGACGGGTGGTCGGTGCGCAAGGCCCGCCCCGCAGCCCTGGCCGTCCTGGCCGAGGTCGGTGTCGAAGACCTCGCCGACCGCAGGCCCGAAGACATGTCCGGCGGGCAGGCCCAGCGTGTGGCCATCGCCCGGGCCCTGGTCGGCCCACGCCGGCTGCTGCTGGCCGACGAGCCCACAGGCGCCCTGGACTCCACGGCCGGCACCGAGATCTTGCAGGTCCTGCGCGCCCGCGCCGACCACGGAGCCGCGCTGCTGCTGGTCACCCACGAACCACGGTTCGCCGCATGGGCCGACCGCACCGTGTTCTTGCGCGACGGACGCGTCGTGGACACGACCGGCCCGTCCGACCCCGCCGAGCTCCTCGAAGGAGCAACGCCATGAAGTGGGCCCACCAGTGGCGGTGCGCGCTGCGCCTTGCCGCCCGCGACGCCACACGCCACCGCACCCGGACGATCCTCGCCGCGGCCCTGGTCTCGCTGCCCGTGGCGTGGATGGTCGTGGCAACCACCGAGGAGGCCGGTGCGCCCAGCACACGCGAGGACGCCCTGGCTGCTGTGCCCGGGGGGGTCCAAGCCCTCGTCGTGGCCACGGCCAGCTCCCGCGACGACCGGCCGGTGCGCCAGGACCCCGAGAGTGTTGGCACACACGACTGGCGTGTGTCCAACGACCCAGACGAGCTGCCCGCCACGGCCGCCGAGCTCAGCGCGGTGCTGCCTTCGCAGGACCGCCTCGTCCAGGTCTGGAGCTCAGCCCAGCTGCTTGCGACCACCGGCACGGACCTGGCCCCGGGCCAAGAGTCGCCCGCCGGTGAGGACATGGTCCCCGACACCGCCTCCGCGCGGTTGTCCACAGCACAGCTGCACGAGAGCGGCCCCCAGGGGTTGTCGTTGCTGCTGCCCCCGCTGACCACGGGGAGCCCCCCAGCAGACGCCACCGAAGCTGTTGTCAGCTCGGCCCTGGCCGAGCAGCTGGGTGTCACCACCGGGGACAAGGTGACGTTCGTCGTCCCGACGCTCACCATCTGGATCGACGACCCGTTCGCGGCCACGATCACCCAGACAGGGCGCACTGGGGAGGTCATGCAGGGCTCCCAACGTGCGTACCAGGTCGTGGGCGTGGCCGACAGCCAGCTCCCCCAGGCATGGACCACCCAAGGGTGGGTCGCGGGCAGCACAGCAGCATCGCCGCACGGGATCCCCGCGCAGTACCTCGTCGTCGGCGACGAACCGGTGACGTGGGACCACGCCAAAGCTGCGAACCGGCTGCAGGCGGTCGTCACCTCGCGGTACGTGCTCACCCACTACCCACCGAAGTCTGAGCTGTACGCCAACGACGAGGTGAGCGAGCAGGTCGTCGTCGGGCTCATCACCGTCGTGCTGGCGATCGTCACCGGGAGCCTGCTCGTGCTGTTCTTGGTCACCCCGGCGTTCGCGGTCTCCGTCGACCAGTCGCGCCGCACCCTGGGCCTGGCTGCTGCTGCTGGTGCTGGCCCACATGACCTGCGGCGGCTGTTGACCACCCAAGGGATCGTCGTCGGCCTGGCTGGCGGCGCGCTGGGGTGTGTGCTGGGTGTGGCTGGCGCGGTGTTCACACCGGTCAACGGCACAGTGATCACCGATGACACTCCCCTGGTCGACCTGGGTGTGCGGTTCGCGTGGTGGATCTTCCCCCTGGCTGTGGGCGTCGCGGCTGCGATCGGGATGGTCGCCAGCGCTGGTGCAGCCCACAGAGCCTCGCGCCTGCACCCGGTCGACGCGCTCAAGGACCGCCCCGCTCCGCCCCGGCCCGGGCGCCGTCGCTGGGCGCTCGGGGGTCCAGTGCTCGTGGCTGCCGGGGTTGGCGCTGGTGCCCTGAACCTCGCCCTGGCCCCGGTGGCCCGCCCCTTCGTGCTCGTCCTGCTCCTGCTCGCCGTCATCGCGCTGGTCGTCACGGGCCTGGTGCTCGTGGTCCGGTCAGTGGCAGACCTCGGTGCGCACCTGGCACACCGCCTGCCCGTCGCACCACGCCTGGCGGTGCGTGACGCAGCCGACCACCAGTCCCGGTTCGTCCCTGCGGCGCTCGCGGTGCTCATGACCACAGGCCTGGCCTCGTTCACGGCGGTCATGGTTGGCTCGACCACCGCCGACGAGCAGACCCGGACCGTGACGATGACAGTGCCTGGGCACCTCACGCTCTCGGTGCGCCAGCCAGTGTCTGAGGCGTTCGACCGGCTCGTCCTGAGCGATGTGGTCGACGTGCTCGCCACCGAGCTGCCTGTGAGCGGACACGAACCTGTTTTCGCGGTCGAGCAGTGGGGCGACGACGCCTCGCCGGTCGTCCTCGTGGCGCAGCAAGTCCCAGACCTGTGCCCTCGCGGGACCGAGCCCGACGATGCCTCACGGATCCTGGGAGCACCGCTGCGGTGCACCAGGCCCAAGGACCCCGACGGACGCTCGTCAAGCACATACGCAACACCATGGTGGGCCGGGTTCGACCTCATGGTCATGAGTGGCGACGCGATGCGGGCCTCAGGGCTGCCCGGGGCAGACGGGGCGGGTGCGACGCTCGACGCCGGTGGAGTGGTCGTGCGCGACGCGACGCTCGTGTCCGACGGCACGGTCCGGGTCGGGCTCGTGGCGACCGACGAGTGGACCGGCGAGGAGCTCGACGAGGTTGTCGCGCTCCCAGGCGCGTTCGTCCAGGGGACGGCGGACCTCGTCGTCTCGCCCGCCACCGCGCAGTCGCTCGGGGTGAGGTTCTTCTACGTCGGTGAGTATGTCGCCAGCGACACGCTGTCCTCGGCCCAGCTCGCGCGGGCCCAGGCACTGGTCGCCGCACGGACGAACTACGTCCGTCTCACCGCCCCCGACCACCGGCACACCTGGGGCAGGTCCTCGGTGGCCCTCGTACCCATCGCGACGCTCGTCGCGGTGGCGATCCTCGCCACGGCGATCTGCCTGGCGCTGGCCAAGACCCAGGTCCGCCGGGACATGGCCACGATGCACGCCGTCGGTGCGCCCCGACGGTTCCTGCGCCGGTTCTCGCTGACCCAGGCGGTGGTCGTCCTCGTCGCCGGTGTCCCCCTCGGGGTGGCTTCGGGGATCGCCTTGGGGGTGTTCCAGGTCGCGTGGCTGCGTACCGCGGGCGAGCGCGGGGAGCTGGGCGCCTGGATCCACACCGTCGTGATGTGGCCGGTCCAAGCAGGGATCATGCTCGCCGTGGTCGTCGCTGGCCTGCTCACCGGTGTGCTGCTCGGACAACCACCACGCGAGCTCGTCCGCCGGAGCATCGACTAGGCCACCCAGCCGGTCACTGGCGTGCGAGCAGGACGAGGACCTCGGCGTGCGCGGTCTGCGGGAACATGTCGAGCACACGGGCACGCACCGGGTTCAACGCGGGCATCGCGGCGAGGTCAGCGACGAGGCTGGGCAGGTGGCACGAGGAGTACAGCACGTGCGGCACCGTCGAAGACTGCAACCAGGCGGCCAGGTCACCCAGCCCGCGCCGGGGCGGGTTGACCACGACGAGGTCAGGCACAGCCGTGAGACCGCGGACGTGCTCGGCGGCGTCGCCGGTGACGAAGGTCGCACCAGGGGCGCTGGTGCGCGCCGCGGCGACCGCGGCGGCGCTGGTCTCCACGCCGACGACGTGGCGTCCGGGGGCTGCCAGGTGCGCGGCGAAGCCCCCGACCCCGCAGTACAGGTCCGCCACGTTGGTCGGGGCAAGCCCGTCAGCCCACACCGCGGCCTGGCGGTACAGCTCGGCGGCGACCGCGGTGTTGGTCTGGAAGAAGCTGCGCGGGGGCAGGTGCAACGTCACACCGCCGACGCGCATCGCCAGCGTGCTGGCCGGGGTCAGGACGACCTCACGCTCACCTTCGAGCACTGCGGCGTGGACAGGCTGGATGTTCACCGAGGCGACGACGAGCGACCCGAGCGCCTCGTGCAACCACGGCAGGTGCTTGGCGACCCGGGCCAGGGCCTCGGTGGACCGCAAGACGAACCGGACCATGAGAGCACCGTCGGGCGAGACGGTGACCAGCAGGTACTTCAGCTCTCCGCGACGGGCCGGCACGTCGTAGGGCTCGATGGCGGCACGGGTGACGAACTGGCGCAGCGCGCCGAACGAGGCGGCCAACGCCGGTTCGTACAGCCCGCACCTGGTGAGGTCGACCCCACGGCCGTCCTCGTCGAGGATCCCCAGCGTCGGGTGCTGCAGGCTCCCGGCGACGACGAGCTTGGCACGGTTGCGGTACCCCGCCCCAGCCCCCGCGAACGGTGGCGCCCAGCCGTCAACCGGCACCATGGGCACGGCTGCGACGGCAGCAGCGTGCTTGGCGGCGAGCTGCTCAGCCAGGTCGCGCCCCATCGCGGTGCACGAACGGCACACCCCCGCGTCGAACATGTCGCACTGCACCGGCGCATCGTAGCCAACGCCAGGGTTCGTCGGAGGAATAGCTGGCCTATCTGCAGTGTTGTGGCACCGGTGTTTCACCAGGACCACTGCGAGGAAGTCGGGTACGGTCGTGCTCAGTTGCTGCGCCCGGATGTGTGAAACGTCGCGTAGGTCGATGTTCACCCAGGCTGACGCCGCAAGATCGTCTCGTGACTGACGGTGCCGTAGCCTCGGGAGTGTAGCCTCTGACTAGGGCTCACCGCCGGAGCTTGGGTTTTCCTCACCTTAGCCGGTCCTGGGCCGATGGATCAGATGGGACCGGCGGGACCGGAAGGAGCTACGGCGTGCATGTCGTTCCGAGGCCTGATGGGTCAGTGCGGGAAGTCGCCGTGCCCGACCTGTTCTTCTCGACCACCGACCGCAAGGGCGTCATCGACGGTGCCAACGCGGTGTTCTGCCACTACGCGCAGTACACGATGGACGAGATCCTGCGCCAGCCCCACAACCTGATCCGCCACCCCGACATGCCTGGTGGGGCGTTCCAGATCATGTGGGACCTGCTCCTTGCCGGCCGGCCCATGGCTGCGTACGTGAAGAACCTCGCCCACGACGGTGTGGCGTACTGGGTCTTCGCGACGGTGACCCCGCTGGGTGACGGGTTCTTGTCGGTGCGTTCACGCCCGTGCCGCACCGACCTGTGGCAGGCCGCCGACGCTCTGTACCAGAAGGTCCTGCCCATGGAGCTGGCCGCCCGCTCGGCCGGTGCGTCGCGTGTGGCCACGGCCAAGCTTGGTGTGGCCGCCCTCGCCGAAGGCATCGGGGGCCTGGGCTTCCCCGGGTACGAAGACTTCATCCGCCTCGCTGTGCCTGCTGAGGTCGCCGCCCGCCGCGAGCTGACCCGCTGGACCGACCCTGACCCGCGCGACCCGGTCTCCGGCCCGATGCACGACATGCTCGCCGGGGCGATCGCCGTGGACCAGACGCTGGACAACCAGATGGCTGGTCTGGACGAGCTCGACGCACTGTCGACCAAGCTGTCTGAGCAGTCCGACCAGACCGAAGAGTCGATCGCACGGCTGCGTGCCGCCGTCGCCGCGGCTGTGGCCGCCTCTGGTGAGGTCTCGGCGACCGAACCGGTGCTCGGCCGCGTCGTCGGCCCGCTGTCAGCGATCTCCCAGTGGCTGGCCGAAGCCATGGAAGACCTGCGCCACCGCCTCGACGACGTGCGCGGACGTATCGG
>WRCL01000149.1 GCA_009783975.1 Micrococcales bacterium | reverse complement strand
TGCCGCCGACGACGAGCACCGCCACGACGACCATCGCGACCTTCGGATAGCGCAGCACCGGTGCGGCCAGCTCGTCGCGACGTGCACGGCCCACGACACCGCGCAGGCACAGCCCGCCGAGGACGAGCACGGCGAACATGATCTCGGCCCGGCGCAGCGCGTCAGCGACCAGCGCGTTCGCGACCGACTCAAGCTCTTGGCTGATCCCGTGGAACAACCCGACGTACTGCTCCAGGTCGTCTTGCAGCGCCGCCAACGAGTCGACCTCGTTGACACCGGTCGCGTCCTGGGGGATCTCCTGCACCACGGCCCGCGCCCCGAACGGCCCGGGCAGCTGCGAGTCGAGCTGCAACGTGCCCAACGGACCGACGTCCACGGTGATCGTGTTGTCCGTGGTGACGTTGAACTGGGTCTCGTGCGGGCCGAGCGCACCGCGGGCTGAGGCGGTCGTCACCCCGAACACCGCCGAGACCACGACGGCGACGACGACGAGCAGCACGTGCCACAACCACCACACCAGCGGGTGCCGGCGCGGCAGCAACGGGCGCACCCGGTCAGGGATCTTCACCACAAAAGCCTAACGCGGGCCCGGAGCCGACAAGCGCACACCTGAGAACTCCACCCAACAGGTGGCCGCGGAGCGTCGGTGCAGCTCAGCCTGGATCCACCGATTTTCGCCGTAGCGAGCCTCACCTGGCCGGCGCGGTGGCAAGGCAGAGCGGCGCGGGCGGGCCGAGGCCCGTCGAGCAGCGACAACGCCGCTGCGTGCCCGCCAGGTGAGGCGCAGCCGGCGCAAAATCGGTGGATCCAGGCTCAGTCGGTGTCCAGGCGGCGGTTCTCCCCCAGCCCGGCGAGGAACGTCGGACCAGACGCCTCCAGCTCGGCCTCGAACTGTGGAGCCCAGGTGCTGAACGGGCGCACAGCCAGGGCGTCGTTGGACATCCGCGGGTCGGCGGTCACCTCGGTGACGCAGAACGTGGGGATGGCCAGGTCGGTGACCGGGCCGCCGCGTTCGACCTCGGCGATGGTCAGCGGGGCGTTGCCCGCGAGGAACTCGTCGATGACCCATCCGTCCTCGCCGAGCCACACCGCGTGGCGCAGCTTGGCCACACGCCGCCCCCCGCGCAGCACCATCTGGACCGCGACATCAGGTTCGATCTGGCGTTCAGCCTCGTACCGGGTGCCCTCAGCCATCGGCCCTTTGACCGTCACCGCAGCAAAGTCCACCTCGGTGGCGTGCTGGCCGAGCAAGGTCGTCTCGTCGGCGTCCATGTCCAGCGTGGCCCGCAACGTCGGGGCCTGGACGCGGACCCGCAGGGCGTACCCCTCAGCCGCCAGGTAATAGCTCTGGACGATGAGTGTGGGGGCGTCGTCGACAAGGTGCCCCGGGGCGTCACGCACGAGGAACCGTCGTTCGAACTCGAAATCTCCGTACCCGTTGTCGCTCATAACCTCGTTCCCGTCGCAGTGCATGTTACGGCCTGCGGTCAAGGCGGCACAGGACAATGGGGACGGTTCCTATGTCTTGCCTGGTCAAAGGCCACTTTGGCTTCCGCACCGCCACCGCGCTAAGTCTCCGCACGGCCGAGCCCCCGACCGCTCGCGTGCGGAACACGACCTCTGACCAGGCAAGACATGCCGAACGGTCGCCATTGTCCTAGGTGATGGCGATGCGGGCGGTCCGGCGGCCCCAGGTCCCGGGGGCGGGGCCGAACCGGCCTGGCAGTGCTGTGCCGCAGCCTGGGCACGCACCGTCGGGGTCCAGGTCGTAGCGCAACAGCTGGTACCAGTCGCGTTCGACGAGGGTGCGTGAGCACGACGGGCAGCACGTGACCTCACCGGACCGGTCGTGGACGTTGCCGGTGTAGACGAACCGCAGCCCGGCGTCCACGGCGATGGTGCGGGCGGTCCGCAACGTCGCTGGTGGAGTGGGTGGCACATCGCGCATCTTGTGGGCGGGGTGGAACGCTGACAGGTGCAGCGGGACGTCCCGGCCCAGCTCGGTGACGATCCACGCACACATCGCGGCGAGCTGGGCCGGGTCGTCGTTGAGGCCGGGGACCACGAGCGTCGTCAGCTCCAGCCAGGTGCTGGTGCCGGCGACCCAGGCGATGGTCTGCAGCACGTCGCGCAGGTGCCCTCCGGTGGTGCGCCAGTAGACGTCTTCGCTGAACCCTTTGAGGTCGATGTTCGCCGCGTCCATCGGTGCGAAGAACGCCGCGCGAGGTTCGGGCAGGACGTACCCGGCGGTCACCGCCACCGTGCGTACACCGGCGTCGTGGGCCGCCGCGGCAGTGTCGATCGCATACTCGGCGAACACCAGCGGGTCGTTGTAGGTGAACGCGACCGACGCGCACCCGGCGTCGCGTGCCGCTGCGGCGATCTGCGCCGGTGTGGCGGTCGCTGCGAGGCGGTCGGTGCTGCGTGCAGTCGAGATGTCCCAGTTCTGGCAGAACCGGCACCCGAGGTTGCACCCGGCCGTGCCGAACGACAGCACCGACGTGCCTGGGTAGAAGTGCGCGAGCGGCTTTTTCTCGATGGGGTCGACAGCAAACCCCGACGAGCGTCCGTACGTCGTCAGCTCGATCTGGTCACCGGCGCGCGCCCGCACGAAGCAGTACCCGCGCTGCCCGTCGTGCAGCCGGCACGTACGTGGGCACACGTCGCACTGCAGGCGCCCGTCGGGCAGCTCGTGCCACCAGCGGGCCCTCACGCTGGGGCCTGCTCCTGCCACGCCTGGACGGTGTACCGCGACAGGTGCACGTCAGGGCCCCAGTAGTCACCGGCGAGCCCGGCCTTGCGCCGCAGGTGGGCCAGGAACGTCCGCGGGTCGCTCAGCTGTTCCCACACCTGCGGCAAGAACGTCGCCTGCCGTCCCCCCGCAGCGAAGACCACCCCGTCGACGCCAGGACGCAGCGCCGCGAGGGCCTCGTCCTCGCTGGTCACGTCCATCGGTTCGGCCGCCGAGAGCACCGAGACCTCCACGTGCGTGCGCGCAAGCTCAGCGGCGGTGAGCGGGGAGAACCGCGGGTCGTGCCGCGCCGCCCGCACCGCGTTGCCCGTCACCCCCTCACGCAGCGGCCGGTGCTCGACGAGCGTCCCGATGCACCCACGCAGCTCCCCGTCCTGGGTGAGCGTCACGAACGTCCCCCGCACGCCATCAGCCCACGCCGGCCACGGCGGAGGTTCTGGTGCCTGGACCCCCAGGTCAGCCGCGATCGCCGCCCGGGCCGCCGCCAGCAACACAGGCCCAGCCTCGTCGGGCAAAGCCCCGGTCGATTCACTCACCACAGCACCATCCTTTCAGGACAATGGGGACGGTTCCGATGTCTTGCCTGGTCAGCGCCCAGCACGACACAGCGGCGCCAAGGCGGTGCGGGCCGTTGCGTGCGCTGACCAGGCAAGACATTAGGAACCGTCCCCATCGAAGGCCACAGCGCAGTACCCGACGACGCGGGCACGGTCGCCGGCGGTGTCACCTGAGCTGCAGGCCCCGAGCAGGCGAGGCACCAGGCCCCGTCGGCGGGCGACCTCGAGCATCCCGTTCACGGGGGTCGCCCCGCACGCCTGCTGGTGGTCGAGCTGGCCGTCCAGAGCCATGACCTGCGCGAGGGTCGCCTCGTCGCGGGTGCGGGCCTCGTCGTAGGGCAGGTAGTGCGACAGGTCTGAGCTGATGACGACGAGGGTGTCTGGCGAGTCCCACAGGGCCTCGATGACGTCAGCGACCTGGTCTGCGGTCGCGGCTCCGGCGTTGAGCGGGACGATGTCGACGTCCCCGAGCACCTGCTGGAGGAACGGGAGCTGGACTTCCACGGCGTGCTCGTCGCGGTGGGTCGCCGCGTGGACGACCACCCACGGGACGTCGGCGAGCGCGTTCTGCGCCCCGGGCCACACCCGCATCGTCCCCAACGGGGTCGCGAACGCGTGGACCGTCGGCAGCGCCACCCCCCGCACAGCGACCCGGTGCGTCGGCCCGACGAGGACGACCTTGTCCACGCACGCGCCTGCGACCAGCCGGTACGCCAGCGCGGCCGTCGACCCGGAGTACACGTACCCCGCGTGCGGGACGATGAGCGCGCCCGGACGTGCGGCCCCAGGTGCCGGCGCCGGAGCCTGCGCCAAGAACTGGTCGACCTGGTCACGCAGGACGTCAGGGTCAGCTGGGTAGAAGGACCCCGCCACGGCGGGAGGCCGGACGCTCGCGATCATCTGCCCAGGCTACGCGCGTCGCGCCGAACCGACACCACGCGCGTCACGGACCCTCGCTCAACGGATGATCTCGCCGTCGCAGGTGTCTTTGACGCGGGCGATGCGCTTGGCAAGCTCGGGAGTGATCTCCAGGCCGTCCAGGGCACCGTCTTTGAGCCGGGCGACAACCTCAGCGACACCGTCGATGAGGACCGTCGTCCGCTCGAACAGGGCGGGAAGCTCTTGGTAGCAGGTTCCGCAGTCGTTGCACAGCGCTGAGTCGGCGGGGTCCAGCCAGACGACCGGGCGCGGCGCCTGGCCGTCGGTGGACGGTGGCGCCCCGGGCACCGTCGGAGCCGCAGTGGTCGGGCTCGGAGTCGGGGTCGTCGCGGTCAATCGCGGGGTCCGGGTGGGTGTGGTTGGGCTCGCGGTGCCCGACCACGGGGCGGTGGCGGCGAACACACCGACCGACGGGCCGGTCAGACGGGTGGATGTGGCCAGCTCTGCCATCCCCGCGGCGACCTGGTCCAGGGCGGTCTCCCGTGCGGCGAGCGCCGCAGCGAGCTGGGCGCGCAGGTCCTCGACCTGCGCGGCGTGGGCAGCCGAGGCGGCGGCGAGCTGGGCCGTCAGGTCTGCGACCTCGGGCGAGGACGCGGAGGCGGATACGTCACTGGAGACAGCGGGCCGCCCCAGGTCAGCACGCGCTGCGTCCGCCGGGTCAGCAGAACGGCCCGCGTCGGCCGGGTCACCAGCGCGAGCCGGGTCAGCAGCGCGCGCCGGGTCGGCAGCGCGGGCCGGGCGTGCCGGAGGTTCACGTCGAGCGCGTCCAGCACGTTCGGCCGGTGCCGCCTTGCCAGGTTTGAACACCGACAGCCAGATCATCACGAGCATGACCGCGACCTGGAGCCCGACGAGCCCCAAGAACCCCCCGCCGTCGGCGAACCCGCCGACGAACGTGCCGTCACGGGCCTTGTCGGTCGCCGCTGGCAGCTGGGCCAGACCACCGACCCCGATGAGCACCAGGAGCACCGGGATGGCGACCCACTTCCAAAGCACCCAGCGGTGCTTGAAGAACCCCCACTGCGTCCACAGCCCGTAGGCGCACGCCTGCAGCACGGTGAACACCGCCATCGGGACCAGCACCTGCACGTACAGGGCCGACAGGGTCGGGACGATGACGGTGAACTCCTCGGCTGTCCCGAAGAACGCCACAGCGCCCACGACGAGCACACCCGTCGTCGCACCGAACCAGATGCCGGTGGAGACGATGTGCAAGATGCGCATCCACCTCATCCCGCGGCGTTTGAATCTCATGTGTTGTTGCTCCTGGCGGCCCGAGCCGCTGTTGATGACCTCCAGCACCCTCACAACGACCAGTCGGCAGGGTTGGGCGCCGGTCAGCTGGTTTGCACGGCCCAGGTGGTCCCACCGGGCCGTTGTCTCA
>WRCL01000148.1 GCA_009783975.1 Micrococcales bacterium | reverse complement strand
GGGTGGGGGGGGGGGGGGGGGGGGGGGGGGGGGGGGGGGGGGGGGGGGGGGTGGGGGGGGGGGGGGGGGGGGGGGGGGGGGGGGGGGGGGGGGGGGGTTGTTGGGGCGGGGTGGGGGTGGTGGGTGTTGCCCGGTGCCAGCGCCGCGATCAGACAACCGCCCCGGCCGCTGGTTGTTGCCGCGCCCCCGAGGGGGTGGGGTCTTGGGGACGGCTCGTCCGGCTTCGCCGGACATCGGCCGTGTCTTTGGGGGCTTGCGGTCTTCTTTCTTGCGTGGGTTCGGTTTGGCGGCTGGGCTGAAACCTGAGCGTGGAGTCGAAACCTGGTGTTCTACGCTCAGGTTTCGGTTCGGCGGTCAGGGTTCGGCCGACGGGAAGGCTGTTCGCCAGGTGGCGTGGTTGAGAGTTGATGGTTCCGTCGAGAAGTGATGCTCCTGCATCACTTCTCGACGGAACCATCAACTCTCGGTACGTCGCGAACGGTGTCATCTCTGGGCATGTCGTCGCACCTCTGCCATTTTCTCGCCGGGGACCTCACAGCGGAGCGGAGGGCTGGGTCAAGCACCCCAACAGGCGCAGCCGTGGTCCTTGGTGCGGAGCACCGTCCCCACTCACCTGCCGGGGTTGGTGCTTGACGCAGCCTGGAGCGCAGCGACAATCGGCGGGGAGAAGATGGAAGAACCCCGCCCAAGGCACAAAACAGTGCACGACAGTGGGGGCGTTTCCAGCACGACAGTGCAAGACGGCGGGGACGGGTCCAGCAGGTCAGGGGCGAGAAAGCGGGGACGGTCCAGCACGACAGTGGGGGCGTTTACAGCACGACAGTGCGAGACGGCGGGGACGGGTCCAGCAGGTCAGGGGCGAGAAAGCGGGGACGGTCCAGCACGACGGTGCGGACGGGTCCAGCACGACAGTGCAAGACGGTGGGGACGGTTCCGAGTGTCTTGGGGCCAGGACCGTGAAGGCCGGTTCCTGCTGCCTGGCCGACCCTGGTCGTTCGACCAGGGTGCGACGAGCAGTTGCGCGGGCTGCCGGATTCGGCGTCCTGGGGGCGGTCTGCGAGACTGTCGGCGACTGTGAGGAGACAACACGTGGACAACACCGGGCCGGACGAGGAACGTCGGGCGGAGCGGCCTGCTCGCAGGTCGGGCCCGCCGAAGAAGCCTGCGCGAGGCCGCCCCGTGGGCCGCGGTGGCCGGCCTGGGTCGGCGGCGGGTGACCCGGACCGCGGATCTGCAGGTCAGACGGGCCGTCGCGACAGCCGCGGTGCGGGCTACCGCGAAGACGGGTCGTCTGGGCAACGCTTTGGACGTGACCGGCGTGACGGGTACGCCGGCGGCTCGTCGCAAGACCGGCCCGATGGTGGCAGGGGGCGTGACGAGCGGGGGCCTCGCGCAGGCCAGGACCGGTTCGGCTCGGGTGGGTCTCGGTCTGGGGCGCGGGACTGGGACGACGGTCCGCGGCACGGCCCATCGACGTACGACCGTGCAGCCACGCGTCCGCGTGATGACCGGGGGGCGCGCGATCGCCGGTCGGAGAGCCGGACGGGCCGCGGTGACCGGGTCTGGGACGCTGAGGGCCCTCGCGGCCGAACGGGTACACCGCAGCGGGACGGGTGGTCGCGGCCGCGCTCCGATGACGACGTCCGAGGTGGGACGGGCCACAGGTCCACCTCAGAGCGTCGGGCGTACCCACGGCGCGACGACCAGTGGCGTGACCGCCCGGACCGTGGTGAGCGACGTGACGGGCACACGTGGTCCGACGACCGGCCGCACGGTGCGGGCCGGCCCGGCCAAGACCAGCCACGTGGGCAGGCCTCTGGCCCCCGGGGCGGGACCTGGCAGGACCGCGACGGCGGCCGGCCGCGCGGTGCCAGCCGACCTGGGCAGGGATCCGGTTCTGGTCCACAGGGCAGGGCCTGGCAAGACCGGAACGAGGACCGGCCGCGTGGGTCGGGCGGGACCGACAGGCGCTGGGACCAGCCCGGAAGGCCCCGCGGAACGTGGCAGGACCGTGACAGCCGCAGTGACGACCGCCCCCGCGGCGCACACACGCCTGGTGGCCGCGACCGGCCCGACAGGCGCTCGGGGGCGTGGCAAGAACGCGACGGCCGCGGGTACGCCGGCGACCGGCGAGGGGACCGCCCTGACCGGCGGCCAGGACCATGGCGAGACCGCGACGGCGAGGACCGCAGTGCCGGGGCACCCGGTGGAGGCGACCGGCCCGACCAGCGGCCAGGACCATGGCGAGACCGCGACGGCGAGGACCGCGGTGCCGGGGCACCCGGTGGAGGCGACCGGCCCGACCGACGGCCAGGACCATGGCGAGACCGCGACGGCGGGGACCGCAGTGCCGGGGCACCCGGTGGAGGCGACCGGCGAGGGGACCGGCCCGACCGGCGGCCAGGACCATGGCGAGACCGCGACGGCGAGGACCGCAGCCGTGGCGGGGCGCCCGGTGGGCGCGGTTGGCGCGAAGACCGGCCCGACCGCGGGCGCAGCGGGGGGTGGGACAGTCGTGACCGACGTCCTGGTGGCCCGGGCGGCCGCGATGGCAGGTCTGGTGGGTGGCAGGACCGCGACAGCCGGGGCCGCGGTGCGCGCGGACCGGGCGGGTTCGCGGCTGACGACCGGGACGGCCAGGGGTGGCGCGAACAGGGCCAGGACGGGCGGACATGGCACGCGCGGGACCGCGACGACGAACGACGGTCCTGGCGCGAGTCGGACCGTCCCGGGTCCGACCGACGGCCAGAGCGGGTGCCACGACCTGACGAACCAGAGCTGCCCGAGGACGTCAGCTGGGCACAGCTGCACCGCGAGGTGCGGGCACGGTTGCGCACGCTGAGCAAGGAGAACGCCGAGGTCGTCGGGGCTCACCTGGTCATGGCGGGGCGGTTGCTCGACCTGGACCCCGAGCGTGCCTACGAGCACACCCAGGCAGCGGTGCGGCGCGGAGGACGGGTGGACGTCGTCCGCGAAGCCGCAGGCCTGGCCGCCTACCGCACAGGCCGGCACGCCGAGGCGCTGCGTGAGCTGCGCACGGTCCGGCGTCTGTCGGGGTCGGCTGAGCACCTGGCGGTCATGGCTGACTGCGAACGTGCCCTTGGCCGTCCCGAACGTGCCGTCGCCCTGGGCAGCGACCCGGACGCGGCGACGTTGTCGTTCGAGGCGGCAGTGGAGCTGGCGATCGTCGTCAGCGGGGCCCGGCTGGACCTGGGCCAGGCTGAGGCGGCGCTCACAGCGCTCGACCATCCTGTTGTACGGCGTGCGACCGGCCTGGTCGCGGCGCGTGTCGCCCAGGCACGGGCTGTTGCACTCGATGCCGCCGGACGCCCCGACGAGGCGACCGCCGAGCTCGCCAGCTACACCGACGACGACCTCGACCGCGCCGCTGGGAACACTCCTGTGGTCGATGACGACATCGTCGTGTACGACCTCACCGAGGAACCTGAACCAGAACCCGACGACCACGTGGACCCGACGGATGGGACCGACCCCGCCGAGGACGGTGAACCCGAAGCCGACACCGACGACGTCGATGACGACGGTTCCAACACCGACACCTCCGATCGTGCACCCGAAGCCGACGACGACGTCGACCGCGACGGTTCCGACACCGACCCAGCCGATGGTGAACCGGAAGACGACGACGACCGCGACAGTTCCGACATCGACCCAGCCGATGGCGCACCGGGCACCAACGACAACGACACCGACCTTGGGGGAGGCGATGGCGCGGACGCTGAGCCCGGTCCGGGCGACGAACCATGCCCCGCCCTGGCCGACGACGCCGAACCCGACGGCGGACATGAGCTTGGTGACACACCCGATGACGACGCAACCGTGGCGGCAGCCGACGACAGTGCTGCGGCTGACGCCCAGCACGACCATGGCGGCGACGACGCTGTGGCAGCCGACAGTGCTGATGGTGGGGCCGAGCACGAACCTGGCGACGAGCCGGACCAGGGCGACAGCGCAGCGGACAGCCCCGCTGCGGACGTGGACGCAGCGGATGCGGATCACGTCGGGGTAGGAGAGCCTGACGAGTAACACAGCCAGACCAGCCGGGACCCGACGAGCCGTCGACGGAGGCCATATGAGCGCAGGGCTTGTCGGCAGCGACGTTCGGCTCGTCGAACGTTTCGACCTTGCGCTCGTCGACCTGGACGGGGTGACATACCGCGGGCACCTGCCCGTCGACGGGGCGGTCGAGGCGCTCACCGCCGCCCGGGCGGCGCAGATGCGTGTGCTGTTCGTCACGAACAACGCCTCGCGGGCACCGCAGGTCGTCGCCGACCAGCTCGACGGGCTGGGGATCCCCACCGGGCCGGACGAGGTCCTCACCGCCGCCCAGGCCGCGGCGACGACGCTGCGCGGGCGGTTGGACCCTGGTGCGACGGTGCTCGTCGTCGGGGCGGACGCGTTACGCGACGCGGTCCGTGACCAGGGGTTGGTTGTCGTCGACTCGGCCGAGGAGCACCCGCAGGCTGTGGTGCAGGGGTTCGCACCGCAGGTGGGGTGGGCCGAGCTCGCTGAGGCTGCCTATGCGGTCGCTGAAGGGGCCTGGTACGTCGCGTCCAACCTCGACGGGTCGTTGCCGACTGTGCGCGGCTACGCCCCGGGCAACGGTGCGCTCGTCGCCGCGGTCGTCACCGCGACCGGGATCCACCCGCACAGCTGCGGCAAACCCTCACCGGTGCTCTACCAGATCGGCCGCGAACGGGTGGGGGCCTCACGGCCGCTGGTCGTCGGCGACCGTCTCGACACCGACCTTGCTGGGGCCCGGGCGGCGGGTTTCCCGGGGCTGCACGTGCTCACCGGGGTCTCCTCGGGCCGTGACGCCGTCCTGGCACCACCGGCGATGCGGCCGTCGTTCCTCGGGGCTGACCTGGGCGCCCTGCACGTCGCGCACCCGGTGCCGCACCAGGGCGACCGGTGGTGGCGGTGCGGCGGTGGCGCGGCCAGGGTCGACACCACGGGGGTCCTGGAGCTGACCGGGCCCGACGACCTGGACCTGCTGCGTGCGGCGTGCTCGGCGGCGTGGGCGTTCACCGACGCTGGTGGCCAGGTCGACCCTGCGAGCGTCCCGGCGGTCGGCCCGCACACCGGGTGACCGGTTCGTTCCGGCTGCACCAGCAGCGGGGCAGCCACAGCCTGTGGGACACCGTCATCGGTCCTATGCTCGTCCTATGACGCACACGCCAGAGCCCGTTCCCACCTGCCCTGTTACCCACGGCGCCAACGCCCAGTGGTGGCCGAACCGGTTGAACCTGCGGATCTTGGCCAAGAACCCGGTGGAGGCACGCCCCACCGACCCGGGGTTCGACTACGCGGCAGCTTTCGCGGCGCTCGACCTGGCGGCGGTCAAAGGCGATATCGCGCAGGTGCTCAGCACGTCGCAGCCGTGGTGGCCGGCCGACTTCGGCAGCTACGGGCCGTTGGCGGTCCGGATGGCCTGGCACTCGGCGGGCACGTACCGCTCCAACGACGGGCGCGGTGGCGGTGGCAGCGGACAGCAGCGGTTCGCACCGCTGAACTCCTGGCCGGACAACGTCTCGCTGGACAAGGCGCGGCGCCTGCTGTGGCCGGTGAAGAAGAAGTACGGACAAGCCCTGTCGTGGGGCGACCTGATGATCCTCGCCGGGAACGTC
>WRCL01000147.1 GCA_009783975.1 Micrococcales bacterium | reverse complement strand
TAACGACGTCGTGACCAGGGACGAGCAAGTCCTGTGGGTCGACCAGACCGGGGAGGTCCGATGCGGCTCGTGCCGCGCTACGCGCTGAGCTGGAACGAGATCACGGGCAGGCCGGACCCGGCATGGCTCACCATCGATGATGCCCAGGCGCTGTACGAACGGCCCGAAGGTCCGTCGTTCGTCGTCGTCGACGCCTCGCGACCTGTGGGCAAGAAGGCGGTGCGCGCCGCATGGCGTATCCGGTTCACCCCTGACGGGATGGTCCGGGTGAGCTGGATGGACGAGCACGGGTCGGTGCTGCGCCAGTCGTACTTCGAGACCAACGAGGGCCGGCTGTTCCGCACCCGGATCACCGACCGCACGTACCCCGACGCCGACCAGCTGTGGATGATGTACGAGGCGAAGGTCCGCCGCACCCTCGACTTCCACCTCGACGGGGCGATCTTCATCGAGGTCCACCACACCGGCCAGACCGACGTCGAACGGGGGATCACCACCGCTGACGAGACAGCGTGGTGGTTGGACCGCCCGTCGTTCGGGCACTGGGCCGAGCTCCTCGACCCCGGGTACGGCCTGCCGCGCGACGACCCCGGCCTCGACCGGCGCCTGGCGCAGGTATGGGGGACCGACGCACCGGCGGCAACAGTCGAAGCGTGAACCTGCCAGCTCTCGCGACCGCACGCCTGGTCACGACGGTGCGGTGACCTCGACCCGGGTCCCAGGCCCCAGGTCCCACTGCCGGAACGACCCGACGGGCGCTTCGAGCACCTGCCGTCCGTGCTTGACAGCACCGGTCAGGCCCCACGGCCGCAGGACGGCGACCTTCAGCACGGTCCCCTCAGCGTCGAGCACCGCGACGTCGAGGGCGTGGCGCATCCCGATCCCGTGCACCGAGGTCGTGCGGGTCAAGACCAGCGCAGGTGGCAGCGGGTTGCGCCAGAGCATCCCGCGCAACCGGCGCAGGTAGGTGTCGGCGACGATGACCTCGGCGACGTCAGCTCCGTCAACGTGCAGACGTGCAGTGGTGTCCATCTGTGCTCCCTGGAGGTCGTGGGGCCACCCACAGTAGTGGACGAAATCGGGCACGATGTCACCGGTTGGGTCCAGGGGCCCAACCCGGAGGGCTGACGGGTGTGACTTTGGGCCCAACGAGGGTGCTGAGGCTCATGCGCACCGCCGGTGGTCTGCGGCAACGTTCGGGTGTGGGATCGAGCAGGCAGTGCCACGCGCGGCCGCGGCGAGGGCCGCGCGGGCCGTCGTGTGCCCAGACCTGTCCAAGGCGCGGTCTCACCTCGTGGGACACAGCGGGGCATTCCGGGCCGAGATCAGGTTATCCTCGTCTCAGCCTGCTACCCGGATCGCGTATCGAGGGGGTCGCTATGCCAGCAGTGTTCCTCACCGAACCCAGTGCAGTACCGGCGGGGACAGCAGTCGCGCGCGCCGAGATCGGGGCTTTGCTCGATGTCGTGACCGCTGACAACGAGGTCATCCTTGTCAGTGTCGACCCGCAGGGTGCAGCCGCGGCACGGGCAGCCCGTTTCGCCACCGGCAACGTCCAGGTCGGCCTGCTGCCGCTCATCGCCCCGCCGACCCTGGTGTTCGTGCTGTCGGCAGTGGCCGCGCTCGTGCCTGACTTCGCGATGGGATACCTGCCGAACGTGTTCGCCCGGACCCGTCACTACACCCGCACGTTCGCGGCGCTCGGGTCGGTCCGTGGGTTGGCGCACCCTCAGCCGAGCCGGAGCATGCTGCGCCGGGCCGCGCTGGGGGGCGGCCCGTACGTCGTGGACTGGCAGACCCAGTCGGTCACGGCAGGCAAGACCGTCACACTGCCCCAGCACGCGTGGGCTGTGACGGCGTCCTCGGCGAACCCCCCGGCGGTGACCCGGCGTGGGTGGCCTGACCAGCCTGTGCACCTTGGGTCTGAGAGCTCGTTCTGGGGGGCCTCGCGCTGGTTGGAGGTGACCGCTGTCAGCCAGGCTCCTGAGGCGATCATCGGTTCGCTGTTCGCCTTCATCCCTCCCGACGCGGTGCAGTGCCGGTCGTGCGCACGTATCTGCGGCGGCCAGGTGTGCCCGTTCTGCCAGGTGCGGCACGACGACCACATGCCACAAGACCCGTCGAAACTCGCGATGAACGGAGCTGGTTGATGAACCGCAGGCAGAAACGAGGAGTCGTCATGCTCGTCCTCACCGCGGTGGGGGCGGTCGCGGTGTTCGTCTCGGTGCTCGTCTACGTCGCCGATGTCAACTCGCAGGTCGGCAACAGGGTGCAGGTGCTGGAGCTGACGAAGAACCTCGCCGCGTACGAGCCCATCACCGCCTCGTCGTACCGGTTCGTCGAGGTCCCCGAACGCTGGACCACCGAGGCGACGTTGCACGAGGCCAAAGACGTGGCGAACCTCGTCGCCGCAGCGGCGCTGCCCAAAGGGTCGGTGCTCCAGCGCGGGATGGTCATCGTGCGCCCCGGTGTGCAACCGGGGTACCGGGAGATCGCGATCGTCGTCGACGCCGAGACCGGTGTGGCGGGCAAGGTCAAACCAGGGACCCGTGTCGACATCATCGCGACGACCACTGGCGACACGTCGTGCTCAGAGGTGTGGGTCACCGACGCGCTCGTGCTCGAGGTCGGAGTCGTCTCCGAAGCAGCAGGGGAGGCGTTCGGGTCGCGTGGCGGCATCCCGGTGACCTTCTCCCTGCCAGCCGAAGACGCGTTGCGCCTGGCCTATATCGAGAGCTTCTCGGTCAAGCTCCGCCTGGCGTTGCGTGGCGCCGGCGACAGCACCCAACCGGGCCAGACACGGTACTGCGACGGTGACGACCTGCGTGGCCGGCCGACACCTGACCCAACCCCCGACCCGACCCCTGACCCGACCCCCAGTCCACCGGGAGGATGACCATGGCCGTCCGGATCCTGCTGGGCACCGCTGATGCCCCGACGATCGACCGGTGGACCCAGGTGGTCGCCGAAGCCGAACAGTACGAGCTCGCCGGTGTGGGCCGCAGCCTCGACGAGATCCAGGGTCTGCTCCTGACCGACCAAGAAGCGGCGATCTTGCTCGTCGACGAGCACCTGGAGGGCCGCGGGCTGGAGTTCGCCCGTCTGCTCGCCGGCGCGAACCCGCTGCTGGCTGTCGTCATGCTCTCTGACCAGGCCGGACCAGCCCAGGCCGTCGAGGCGATGGAGGTCGGCGCCCGTGCTGTGCTCTCACGTGGTGCGAGCCTGCCAGAGGTTGTCGCCCGGCTCGACGGTGTCGCCCAGTGGGTCGGGGCAGCCCGGGCGACGATCGGCCAGGACACCACAGGACGAGCAGGGCGGCTCATCGTCGTCGCTGGTGCCAAGGGCGGGGTCGGCACGACGACGTTCGCCCTGCTCGCCGGGCAGTCGATGGTCGCGACGCGGTCGGTGGGTCTGGTCGACTTCGACCTGCAGGCCGGAGACCTCGCCGCCTACCTGGGAGTCCAGGCCCGGCGGTCGGTCGTCGACCTCGTCGGGATCGCGACCGACATGCCAGGGCGCGTCCTGCGGGAGATCACCTACGAAGTCCACGGGTTGCGTCTGCTCACAGCGCCGAGCAACGGTGAGCGCGCCGAGGAGATGACAGTCCGGGCGGCCCGTGCGATCGCCAGCGCGTTGCGGTTCCAGTTCGACGTGTCGGTCGTCGACGTCGGCAACCACCTGTCCGAGGCGTCGGCAGCGCTCATCGAAGAGGCTGACCAGGTTGTGCTGCTGGCCACCCCCGACCTGCCCGCGTTGCGGGCGGCCCGGCGCACCTTGGCGATGTGGGAACGGCTCGTCGTCCGCTCGCCTGGTTCGGTCCAGGTGGTCCTCAACCGCCAGAGCCGCACGACCGAGATCACCCAGCAGCTGGCAGGGCGGATCGTCGAGACGACGATCGTCGGTGCGATCCCTGACGGTGGCCAGGAGTTCGAGCGTTTGACGAACACCGCGTCGTTGCCCCAGACCCCCACAGCGGTGAGCCGCGCAGTTGGTTCGCTCGTGGCTGAGATGTCCCAGGCCTATGTCCACGCCCAGGCCGAACGTAGTGTCGAAGAGGCGGTCGAGGAGATCGGCGCGGTGCGTACCGGGCGGGACCGCGGCCGCAAAGACCGAGGCCAGTCGGCTGTTGAGCTGCCTGTGATCATCATGGCGGCGCTGCTGGTGTTCCTCGTCGCAGCCCAGGGGCTGGTCTACGGCACGTCGTATCTGCTGGCACGTGAGTCCGCGCACGAAGCAGCACGCACGATCGCGGTCGAAGGCTGCTCGGACGCCTCGATGGCCCACGCCACGCAGGTCGCGCACAACCGTATCGCCGACCCGTGGGACCGCGACACACAGGTGACGACGAGCTGTTCGCAGGTGCGGGTCGACATCAGCACCCCGCGGATCATCGTGCCGCGCAGCTTGCGGGCCGCCGTGACAGTCCCAGTCTCGGGAAAGTGAGGCGATGATGATGATGAACCGTGCCAAGCGTGGTCGTCGTGGTGCTCGCGACGCGGGCCAGGCGGTGGTCGAGCTCATCGGCTACGTGTTCGCCGTCACCGTCGTCGCGGTCATCTGCGTCCAGGGGATCGTCGTGGTCCAAGGGGTCTCGGCGACCCAGCAGGCGGCACGTGACGGTGCGCGGGCCTGCGGCCAGGGTGAGGCGGACTGGCGCAGCGCAGCGGAAAAGCAGCTGCCGGGCTGGGCGAGCATGCAGTCTGCGACATGCACCCCGGCGCTCGACGGGGGTGTGAAAGCCACGGTGACGGTGCAGATCCCGGTGAAGTTCGGTGCCCGGACGGTGGCTGAAGTGTCGGTGACGCGCTCGGCCGTGATGCCCAGGACGTGACCCGTGGCACTTATCGACCGCCTGGTTGCTCCGTCCGACGGGTCGGACGGAACAGACCTCGTCACGCAGTACCGGACCCGGTTGCTGCAAGAGGTCGACCTTGAAGAGCTCTCACGGCTCCAGCCGGCCCAGCGCAGGGCACGGCTGGAACGTGTGATGTCGACGTTGCTCACAGCCGAAGGACCGGTGCTCACCACCGGTGACCGCTCGCAGCTGATCCAGCGCGTCGTCGACGACTCTTTGGGCCTGTCGGTGCTCGAACCGTTGCTCGCTGACCAGTCGGTCACCGAGATCATGGTCAACGGACCTAGCGATGTGTTCATCGAACGCGGCGGGCGCCTCCAGCGCGTCGCGACGTCGTTCGCCTCGACCGAACAGCTCATGCAGACGATCGACCGGATCGTCTCGACGGTCAACCGCCGGGTCGACGAGTCCTCGCCGATGGTCGACGCGCGCCTGCCCAGCGGCGAGCGGGTCAACGTCATCATCCCGCCGCTGGCCCTGGACGGTCCGGCGCTGACGATCCGGCGTTTCCCCCAGCCGTTCCGGATGGACGAGCTTGTCGCGCGCCACATGCTCGACGAGCAGACAGCCGGGCTGCTCGCCGCATGCGTCCGGGCGAAAGTGACGACGCTCATCTCTGGCGGCACCGGCACCGGCAAGACGACGTTCCTCAACGCCTTGTCTGGGTTCATCCCCAGCAACGAGCGGATCGTCACCATCGAGGACGCCGCCGAGCTGTCGCTCCAGCAAGACCATGTCGTGCGGTTGGAGTCGCGGCCGGCAAACGTCGAGGGCAAAGGTGCGGTGGTCATCCGCGACCTGGTCCGCAACT
>WRCL01000146.1 GCA_009783975.1 Micrococcales bacterium | reverse complement strand
GATCGTCATGTAGAACTTGCCTTCGCGCCGGTACCCCTCGAGCACTGGTTCCAGGGCCTGGACGTACCGTTCGACGAACGTCGTCGCACCCGGGCGCGACATCACGTACTCGCGGACGGGGGCGTCGCGGCCTGTGAGGTGCCGCAGCTCGGAGATCCAGTACGGGTTGGTCAAGAACCGCACGTCGGCGACATAGTCGGCGTCCAGCGGCAGCCCGTACTTGAACCCAAAGCTCATGACCGAGACCTGCACGACGTCTTCGTCGGGACGGGCCAGGGCCTGGCGCACCTGGCGGTCCAGCTCGTGGACCGTGGTGTCAGAGGTGTCGATCATCCAGTCGGCGCGGGCGCGCACATCAGCCATGAGCGAACGTTCCACCGCGATCGCTTCGAGGACTGTCGTCTCGCCCTGCAACGGGTGGGGCCGGCGCACGAACTCGAACCGGCGCACCAAGACCTCGTCGGAGGCGTCGAGGAACAAGATGTGCACCTCGACCCCTTTGCGGCCCAGGCTGTCGAGCTCACCAGCGAGCTCGTCAAAACCACGGCCACGCGCGTCGATCACCGCACCCAGGCGCTGGATACCTTGCGCCGACGACGCCGTCATCATCCCCACCAGAGGCACGAGCATCTGGGCAGGCAGGTTGTCCACGACGTACCAGCCGAGGTCTTCGAGCACCGCAGCGGCACGAGACCGGCCCGCCCCAGACATCCCCGTGATGAGCACGACCTGGGGGTGGCCCGGCCGTGGCGGTGGGGTCGACGCCTCCAGCGCGGGGATCCCTGTGGGGACGGTCGTCGGCGCCGGCTCGTCGGAGGTCATGGCTCGATCTTGGCATGGCTGTGACCATCGGGCCTGGCCTGGCCGAAGAATCTCGCCCTGGTCTTGCCCTGCGAGACTGCCGGACCCACGCACCTGGTCACAGCCTCGCGCCGTGACGACGCCGGGTGTGTGTCACCCGGGTGGACGCAGGGCCGCGACGACCGCGGCGGCTGTGTGCGGGCCGATCGTCGGCACAGCGGCGATCTCGGCCTGGCTCGCCTCACGCAGGCGCCGCACCGACCCGAACGTCGCCAGCAGCGCCTGGCGGCGGGCCGGGCCCAGGCCGGGCACGGTGTCCAGCGCCGAGGCGGTCATACCTTTGCTGCGGCGTTTGCGGTGGGCGGCGATGGCGAACCGGTGCGCCTCGTCGCGCACGCGTTGCAGCAGGTACAGGCCCTGGGAACCACGCGGCAGGACGACCGGGAAGTCGTCGTCGGGCAACCAGACCTCTTCGAGACGTTTGGCCAACCCGACCAGGGCGACGTCGCTCACCCCCAGCTCGTCCATCGCGGCGGCGGCCGCGGCGACCTGCGGTGGCCCGCCGTCGACGACGACGAGGTTCGGCGGGTACGCGAAACGGCGGGGCTTGCCTGTCTCGGGGTCGACCGGTCCGGAAACCTCACCCGTCTGGCGCTGCGAGTCCTCCTCGTCGGGGCAGTCGGCGGTGCCACGGTCGGCCAGGTAGCGGCGGAAGCGGCGGGAGATCACCTCGTGCATCGCCACGGTGTCGTCACCGGCGCCGTCGCCGTCGGGGCCGCGGACGGAGAACAGCCGGTACTCACCTTTGCGCGGCAGCCCGTCTTCGAAGACGACCATCGACGCCGACTGGTACGTGCCTTGGTTGTGAGAGACGTCGTAGCACTCGATCCGCAGCGGTGCGGCGTCGAGCCCGATCGCCTCAGCGAGCTCGCGCAACGCCTGTGACCTGGTCGTCAGGTCCCCACCACGACGGGTGCGGTGCAAGGCCAGGGCGTGCTCGGCGTTGGTGCGCACCCGGTCGGCGAGCTCGCGCTTGTCGCCACGGCGGGGGATGCGGACGCTCACCTTGGCGCCCGGGTGCCCCTCGGCGGCCCGCAGCTGCCCGAGCCAGGCCATCACCTGCTCAGCATCTGGCGGCAGCACAGGGACGAGCACCTCGCGGGGCACCCCAGCCGGCCCGTCACCGCCGTACACCTGCGACAGCAGACGTTGGACCAACGTCGCGTCGTCGATGTCCTCGACTTTTTCCACCACCCAGCCGCGTTCGCCACGGATGCGACCATCACGCACGTGGAACACCGCGACCGCTGCTTCGAGGTCGTCGCCGACGAGGGCGAACACGTCGGCGTCGGTCCCGTCGGCGAGCACGACCGCGTTGCGTTCGGTGGCCTTGGCCAGCGCCGCGAGGTCGTCACGCAACCGGGCGGCCCGCTCGTAGTCCAGCTCACCAGCGGCCTGGGCCATCTGCTCGGTCAGACGTCGGGTGAACTTCGCCGTCGACCCGGCCATGAAGTCGCAGAAATCTTCGGCCAGCGCCCGGTGCTCGTCGGCGCTGACCCGTCCCACGCACGGCGCCGAGCACTTGTCGATGTACCCCAGCAGGCACGCGCGCCCCGACGCCCCCGCCCTGCGGTACACCCCGGCCGAGCACGTGCGCACCGGGAACACCCGCAGCAGCAGGTCGACGGTCTCGCGGATCGCCCACGCGTGCGCGTACGGGCCGAAGTACCGCGTGCCGGCGCGTTTGGCCCCCCGCATCACCTGGACCCGCGGCACCTGCTCGTCCATCGTCACCGCGAGGTACGGGTAGGACTTGTCGTCGCGGTACTTGACGTTGAACCGTGGGTCGAACTCCTTGATCCACGAGTACTCCAGCGCCAGCGCCTCGACCTCGTTGCCCACGACCGTCCAGTGCACGCTCGCGGCGGTGGTGACCATCTGCTGGGTCCGCGGGTGCAACCCCGCGAGGTCCCCGAAATAGCTCGCCAGCCGGCTGCGCAACGACTTGGCCTTCCCCACGTACACCACGCGCCCATGCTCGTCAGCAAACCGGTACACCCCCGGCGCGTCGGGCACCTCCCCCGGGCCGGGGCGGTACGTCGCAGGATCAGCCACCCCCCGACCCTATCGAGAACCGCCAGGACAGTGGGGACGGTTCCTATGTCTTGCCTGGTCAGGGACGTACAGGACGGTTCGGTGATCTGGTGCACGAGGCCGTGTCACGAAGCTCCGTGCGCGCTGCGGCACGCCCGGCACGTACGCTCGCGGCGTTGTCGATCCTCGCCCCGCAGCGCTGCTGCGACTGTCGTCCTCCTGTGAGTGTTGGGGTGGCTGGTCTGGGACTGGCTGACCAGGATGGCAGTCGGCCGTCTTGTCGTGCGTGTGACCCTTCCTCCTCCTGGCCTCGCCAGAGTGCCCTGAAGGCGACTTGTCGCCTTGCGAGCGCACGCCCGGGACACGCCTCGCCTGCGCACGGACTTCGCAACACGGCCCAATACTGACGCACAGACCAAACACTCACCCGTTGCACGCGAGGCGGCGGTCGCCGGTAGCCGTCTGCACCGTGGCAGGCAGCAGGTCACGAACGCCCAGGACGGTGGTCCACTGGTCCACACCTGGTGCTGTGCCCACGCGCAGGTCTCGATTAGAGCGCTGACCAGGCAAGACACAGGAACCGTCCCCACTGTCCTGTAAGTTCTGGGCACATGACCACTGTGCTCCGGGCACCAGCAGAACAGACCTACGCCGACGAGCTGGCCCGGCTGGTCGCCGCTGACACCCACCCGCGCCCGCAAGGCTGGGTGCTGTCGCCGCGTGCGGTGCGGGCGTTCGTCGTCGGCGACAAGGCCTTGGGCGTCACGCGCAAGTACTACGGCGACGACGCCCTGGTCGACCGCTGCGTGGTCACGCTCATGTCCAACCGCGGGTTGCTGCTCGTCGGCGAGCCGGGGACGGCCAAGTCCATGCTGTCTGAGCTGTTCGCCGCCGCGGTCAGCGGCGACTCGACGCTGACGATCCAGGGCTCGTCGGGCACCACGCCTGACCAGATCACGTACTCGTGGAACTACGCGCTGCTGCTCGACCGCGGCCCCTCACGCGAGGCGCTGGTGCCCGGCCCGCTGTACCGGACGATGCGCACCGGGAGGCTGTGCCGGTTCGAGGAGGTCACCCGCGTCACCCCCGAGATCGCCGACGTCCTCATCGGGCTGCTGTCAGACAAGGTGCTGCACGTGCCCGAGCTCGACGGCGACGACGCGCATGTGTTCGCTGCCCGTGGGTTCAACCTCGTGGCCACCGCGAACCTGCGTGACCGAGGTGTGCACGAGATGAGCTCGGCCCTCAAACGCCGGTTCAACTTCGAGACGGTCCGACCCATCGCCGACCGCCGCCTGGAGGTCACCCTCGTGCGTGCCCAGACCGACGCCCTGCTCGCAGAAGCCAAAGTCGCCACCCGTATGACCCCCGACGTCGTCGACCTGCTCGTCACCGCGTTCTGCGACCTGCGCTCAGGCACCAGCACCGAAGGCACCGTCGTCGAACGCCCCACCGCCGTGATGTCCACCGCAGAAGCCGTCGCCGTCGGCTACGCCGCCACCCTGGACGCCCACTACCTCGACGACGGCGCCGTCACCGGCCGCCACGTCGCCCGCCAGCTCATCGGCACCGTCCTGAAAGACGACCCCGCCGACGGCACCAAGCTGCGCCACTACGTCGACGTCGTCGTCAAGTCCCGCGCCAAGTCCGACAAACGCTGGCGCCCCTTCCTCGACGCCCGCACCGAGCTCGACCGCTGACCCAGGACAATGGGGACGGTTCCTATGTCTTGCCTGGTCAGAGCAAGCGCGTCGACTCCTGCGCACGCGAGAGCTCGTGGTTGGCCATGAGAGTGTTTCGGGCTGGCACACATGTTTCAGGATCAGTACACCGAACCAGGGTGAGCGCCCACGTGGTGCCAGTAGCCTCAAAGCGTGGCTTTGCCGACGCAAGACCCCATGCCCGACACACCTGACGAGACCGACCTGTTCGCTTCCCTCGCTGTGTATGACCCAGACCTGGTCGAGCGCTGCGCCGCGCACGTACGCTCGGGCGCCGAACCGGACCTGCCCGAGACGCTCGCGCAGCTCGCGGCCCAGGCCCTGCCCGCCGAGGCAGGGTTCGACCTTGCGACCGTCGGAGAGCTGTTCGCGATCCTCATGCCCGAACCGAGGATGGTGCCGAGTTGCACGACGACTGCACGCCAGGCTGTGTGGCAGGCCATGCAAGGCCGGGGGGTGGACAGGTGGTCCGTCTGTCCCACCCATCTGAAGTACCACGTCTTGGCAGCGCCGACGGCGCAGCAGGTGGTCCGGCTTGCCCGGGTGCTCGCGGCGCTGAGCACACCTGACCGGCTCGTCGACGGTGTGCCGGTGTGGTGCACCGCCCTGGTCAACATCCGGGACACGATCGCCCCGCTGCGCGAGGACTTGGCCCCCCGGCTGCGTCAGCAGTGGGACTGCGACTGGCTGTCCACGGTGCTGGCAGCCTCAGGCACCCCGCACGACCAGATCCCCGCGCAGGTGCTGCTCGTGACGTTCCAGACTCCGGAGTATTTCCAGCCTGGCTCGGTCCCTGTCGACCTACCTGGTCTGGACGAGTACCTCGTCGGCCACGCCGCCCAGATCCCGCCAGGCACCACCGCAGCACTGGACCCGCGTGCCCGGGTCATCCTCGTCTCGCGGACCTCGCTGGCCGACGGGTTGCCCGCCGTCGTCGGCGAGCTCACGTGCGACCCGGCCAAGACGGTCCGCGTCGCGGCGGTCACGGCGCTGCAGCGCCTGCCAGCCGCCATCCAGGCTGAGGTGCTCCGGGCGCCGCTCGCCCAGGTCCCCGCAG
>WRCL01000145.1 GCA_009783975.1 Micrococcales bacterium | reverse complement strand
TACGCCACGCGCGCTGCGATGGTCTGCGCAGTGTTGGTCCCCGACGGCAAGATCGCCATGGGCAAGCTCTCCCAGGCGGTGGCCCACGGGGCACGGTTGTTGCAGGTCGACGGGAATTTCGACGACTGTCTCGTCGCCGCGCGCAAGCTCGCTGAGGCGTACCCGGTCGAGCTGGTGAACTCGGTCAACCCCGACCGGATCGAAGGGCAGAAGACCGCTGCTTTCGAGATCGTCGACCAGCTCGGCGACGCCCCGGACATCCACGTCCTGCCTGTGGGCAACGCAGGCAACATCACCGCCTACTGGAAGGGCTACCGCGAGTACGCCGGCCTGGACGCCGGTGCCGCCCACGGTGCTGTGGCCACCCACACCCCGACCATGTGGGGTTTCCAGGCGGCCGGGGCTGCCCCGATCGTCCTGGGCCATCCCGTCGACGAACCTGAGACGATCGCCACAGCGATCCGTATCGGCAACCCCGCGTCGTGGGAGCAGGCCGTCGAGGCCCGTGACAGCTCTGGTGGGCTCATCGAATCCGTCACCGACACGCAGATCCTGGCCGCTCACCGGTTGCTGTCAGCCAAGGTCGGGGTGTTCGTCGAACCAGCGTCCGCGGCGGGTGTCGCCGGGCTGCTCATGCTCGCCGACGACGGACGGGTCCCTGCCGGGGCGAGGATCGTCATCACTGTCACCGGGCACGGCCTCAAGGACCCCCAGTGGGCCCTGCAAGGCGCCGACGGCGAACAGGTCGAGCTGGTCCGTGTCACCCCTGACGTCATGTCGATCGTCACAGCCCTCGGGCTCGACTGAGCCACCGGTTGTCGGACGGCTACTGGCCGGTCGCCTTCTTGCGGGCCCGGGTGAACGCCTGGGCCGCCTCGGGGTGGTTGGGGTCGAAGCCGTGCTCGATGTCCTCGTGGACCCACCCGCACGCAGAGGGGCGGTCGCCGAGTGTGGCGAACAACCCGGCAGCGTCTTTGACCCGTCCGGCGCGGTACAGCTCCCAGGCGAGCAACGAGCGGGCCTGACGGCTGTACAAGGTCTCGGTGTGGTTGGGGTGGCCCACCGAGTCGGCGACGGCCTGCATCAGCTCGGCCTGGACCTCGGGGCGTTTGAAGTACCGTTCCCCAGCGCGTTCTTTGCTCTCCCCGTCGTTCCACTCGTCGAACCACGAGACCTGCGACCACCGGTGGAAGTGCAGGTAGGCGGGCAGGGCGTGGGTGAGCGCCCCAGGTGGCGCGGTGTCGGTGCAGTGGGCGACGAACGACGCGGCACGTTCGTGCATCGCTGGGACGACCTCGTCGACCGGCCCGTCCCACCCGTACTGCTCGACGTCGCCCCACTTGGGCACGAGCAGCTGGACGGTGCTCAGCTGGGCAGGAAAGTACGACGGGTGCAGGGCAGCGACCCGGCCGTACCGTTCGGCGACGTGCTCGCAGCTCCAGCGAAACCCTGCGCCGACGCGGAAGGCGTCTTCGTCGTGGGGGCCGGCCCAGCCGTCTTGTCCAGGGGTCAAGGTGGTCAGACGTTGCAGGACGTGGTCAGGGTTGGGCACCGACGCGCGCAGCACCGGTGCGAGCAGCAGGCTGCTCCACGCCGGCAGGTAGCCGGGGTGCGCGGTGACGACCGAACCGAGGATCTGCTCAGCGGCGGCAGCGAACCGGTGGAACCCTGCCCACTGGGTCGTCGTCAGCTCGTCGGCCGGCCAGGTCCCGCGCACGTCCCAGGCGTAGCTGATCAGAGCACGGGCGGCGAGGGTGCCCACGAGCGGGTTCTGCGGGACCTGCGCGGCCAACGACACGAACGTGTCAGCGAGCATCGGCATCTCGGCGATATGGGTCACCGCGAAGTCAAGGTCCTCAGGGCGGTTGATGGTGCCGAGCAGACCCAGCAACCCGTTCCAGTCGAACCGGGCTGCTGCGGCCTCGACCGGGACGAGCTCAGGCACATGGTCAAAACGCACGTCCTGCTCAGGTGGCGGCCCCCCGCACGCGCTGCGCAGGTGCCGTGCCCATGCGGCCTCCCGCGTGGCGCAGAACCGCGCCCGTGCGTGCCGGTCGTGGGCTGTGACGCGGGTGCGGGCCTGGTACGCCGCAGCCTGCTCCAGGTCGGTGGTGCCGATCTGCCACAGGCTCGTTAGGGTCTGGGCCTGGTTGAGCCCAAAGGCCGCGGTCGCCGCGGCGGCGGTGGTGACCTCGTCGTAGAAGTACCGGTCGGTGACCAGCCGTTGGGCTGCCGGGCTCGCCGCAGCACCTGGTGCCGCAGGGCCGGCGGCTGGCGACCACGCCCCTGGGCCTGGAGGGCCTGGTGTCCATGCCGTCGGGGGGGCCGGCGGGGTCGGTGACCACGCGCGTGGGCCTGCCGGGGCTGGTGGCCGGGTCCCGGGCGGGAAGCCGCCGGGCGCAGGCGCCCCAGGGAACGGCGGGGTCGCCGCATGGGGGGTCGAGAAGGAGAGGTCGCGCATCGTCCGTCCTAGATGTGGATGACGTCGGATCGATGATACTCGCCGGAGATGTCGGTTCGTTCCATTCGTCGGCTGTCACAACAAATGACGCTCGGAAGCTTACATAGGTGCGATGCGCCGTCAACCACCCAGGCGCACCACGGCAAGCAGCACCTTGCGGAAGAACAGCGACCACAAGCGCCCAGATCTCAGCAGGGGGCTGACCAGCACGCCGATGACGGTCCACAGCACCATCGGCCCGGCGGTGGACTGCCACACCTCGGGGTTGAGCACGTTCGCCGCGCCGGTCGCCACCGTCGCAGTCGTCGCGATGTCTGTCGCACCGCAGCCGACAGAGGCGAACACGAGGAAAAACGGGTACACCACGGCACACACGACCCCGCCCACGACGAGCACCCCGACCATCATCAGCCAGTCCCAGGTGTGCATCTGCGAGGTCCCGAAGTACAACGAGATGACGCACACCCCCATGAGCGCGGCTGGGACGCCGTGGAACAGCCAGCCCCCTGAGCCGATGACCTCGAGCGTGGGTGCCGTCTGGCCCTCACCCAGCTCCGGCCCGAACAGGGCAGCAGTGCCGTAGTACGAGGCGACGCCGACGAAGACGACACCGACGACGATCCCCGCGCACGCGATCGCGGCGGCACGCAGGTCAGGCGAGCTCCTCGCCGGGGTGGCTGCGCGCGGACGAGGGAAGAACGCCTGCAGCAGCGACGTGCTGGCGGTGGCCGGCCCAGGGGCGAGTGGTGTGGGCACGACGGGGGCAGGGGCGACAGGTCTGGTGCCGATGGGTCGCCGCTGCACCGGTGGACCCCAGCCCGGGGTGGGCGTCGAGGTCCCCGCCCCCCAGATACCTGGGGGCTGCGGCTGGGGCGCTGGCGACGACGGGGGAGCACCAGGGTGGCCGGCCCAGCCCGTGGGGTCGCTCATCGTCCGTCCTTGCAGGTCGCCTCAGGGATCCATCGTACCGGGACGCTGTGCCCACCGACGGGGGTTCGCGCAGGCAGTCTCCTCGCTGGTGCGAACCGGCCCGCCACGCCACGACCGCACGCGCCGTACCGTCCGGCCGCCCCCTATCCTTGGGTCCATCGTCGGACGGGATGAGGTCATCGTGCGAGCAGTACCTGTCGGCACAGGGCGCGGCTGATGCGGCTCGCGCACGACCGGGTGTGGGTACGTGTCCCGGCCTCCTCAGCCAACCTCGGCCCCGGGTACGACTCGTTCGGCCTGGCCCTGGCGATGTACGACGAGGTCGAGGTCGCCGCGACGGCTGACCCTGACGTGCAGGTGCAGGTCCACGGTGAAGGCGCCGGGGCGGTGCCGACCGATGCGGCCCACCTCGTGGCCCACACGATCTTGCAGACGCTGGAGACGCTCGGGGCCTCGCGTACCGGGTTGCGCCTGCGCTGCACGAACACGATCCCGCACGGGCGGGGGCTGGGCTCGTCGGCCTCAGCAGTCGTCGCAGGGATCTTGGCGGTCCGTGGCATGCTCGCCGAACCTCAGCTGCTCGACGACTCGGTGGTCATGGAGCTGGCGACCGGGTACGAGGGCCACCCCGACAACGTCGCGCCCACGGTTTTTGGGGGGCTGACCTTGGCGTGGCTGCCTGGTCCGCACGCGGTCCGGCTGGAGCTGCACCGCGACGTCGTTCCGGTCGTCGCTGTGCCTCCCACGCGGCTGGACACGGCCACAGCCCGCCAGGTGCTGCCGCCGCAGGTGCCGCACGCGGCCGCCGCAGCCCAGGCGGCCCGTGCAGCCCTGCTCGTCGAGGCGCTCGGCCGTCGTCCTGACCTGCTGTTCGAGGCGACCACCGACCTGCTGCACCAAGAGCAGCGCCGGTCGGTCATGCCCGACTCGATGGCGCTGGTCGACGCGTTGCGCCGCCGCGGGGTCCCTGCGGTCGTCTCAGGGGCTGGTCCGACGGTCCTGGCGTTCGGCACCCGGCGGGTGCTTGACGCCGAGGCCGTCATGCACGACGTGTTCGGAGGGGTCCTTGGGGGGTGGGCCATCACCGAGCTTGCCCCAGACACCACCGGCGGGGTCGTCGAACGGTTGTAGAGGGTGAGATTGTGCCCAGGTCGTGAGATTGACGTCTCAGGCTGACGGTGATGCTACGATGGGCGCACTCCCCAACCTGACCCGTCGCCGCAGTACTGCAACCAAGCGCAGTTCTGGACTCACGGAGTCAATCCGGTGCGAGGCTCTCGAGGCTCGTCCGGGGCGGTGCTCCAGTCAGCGCGGCACCTCAAGTTCGACGCCGCACGGCCGACTCGCAGGGTTGAGGTCACAAACCTCAACGGGGGACGACACCCGTCATACGAGCCGCTGTTGTGCGCGCCCGTGTGGCGCTTCCGAGTCCGCGTCATCCGACGGCGGACGGCCGTACGTGCAACGGCCCCGACGAGGGAGAGGGTCCTTCGTGACAGACACAGTCGACGCCGGTGAACCTGGCGTCAGCACCGACGCACCGCTGACCGTCCTACGGTTGCCTGAGCTGCAGGCCATGGCCACAGAGCTCGGTGTGCGAGGTACGTCCAAGATGCGCAAAGGCGACCTCGTCGCCGCGATCGGTGCCGCAGGAGGCGAGGACGGCCCGTCCGACGCCCCACCCCCCCAAGAGCCGGCCCCAGCCGCTGGCCACAGCGACACGCCGGGACCGGCTGGTGAGCCCAGCGGCGCCGACCAGCCGAGCTCGGAGAGGCTCGCGGACCTGGAGGCGGCGCTCGACGCTCGCCTGCCTGACCGCCCTGAGCACCCCCGGCGCAACCGCCGGTCCGGCCGCGGGGCAGGTGCCCCCGCCCCAGACCAGCCCGCCGCGGCGCCTGCAGCCCACGACCCGGCGGACCAGCCCGCAGGGCAGAACCCTGGCCAGCAGCGGGCCGGCGACGACGAGGAGCGTGGTGGACGACGCCGGCGCTCACGTGACCGGTACCGCGACCGCAAACGCGGCCGCGGCCGCCAACCAGACATCACCAGCCTCGACGAGGTCGAGATCGGCGTCGACGACGTGCTCGTGCCCGTCGCCGGGATCCTCGACGTGCTCGACTCGTACGCGTTCGTGCGCACCAGCGGCTACCTGCCTGGGCCCCACGACGTGTACGTCTCCCTGGGCCAGGTCAAGAAGTCTGGTCTGCGCCGGGGCGACGCGATCACCGGTGCGGTGCGCGCCCCGCGCGAGGGTGACCCAGCCCCGCAGGGCAACCGTCCGAACAAGTTCAACGCCCTGGTGCGCCTGGAC
>WRCL01000144.1 GCA_009783975.1 Micrococcales bacterium | reverse complement strand
GGGGGGGGGGGGGGGGGGGGGGGGGGGGGGGGGGGGGGGGGGGGGGGGGGGGGGTTGGTGCTGCGCGGCGGGCAGGACGTGACGGGTGGTCGCGTCGTGGCGCCCGACGGTCCCGGCTGGTCGGACGGCGCGGCGAGGTGTCATGCCAGGGCGCGGGAGACCGCCGCGCGGACGGCGGAGTCGAAACGTTTGGAGCGGCGTTTGACGCCGAGCTCGGTGCGGACCTCGGCGGCCAGACCAGAGCGGGTGCGTTCGTGGCCGTCGGACAGCAACCATTCGATGACCGCGTCGAGCTCGTCGTCGGTGTAGGCGCTGACCGGCAGGCCGGGCAGGACGTCAGGGCGGGGTTTGGCCGACAACGACAACGACAGCTGCTCGGCGTCCAGGTCGAGGCTGAGCATCTCTGGCAGCCCAGCGGCGGCGCTGGCGACGTCCGTGGGTGTGCGTGCTGCGCGGGGCGGTTTCTTGGCAGGTGCACCGGTGCCGGGTTTGCCCGCCGGTGCCGATACGGCAGCGGGGGCTGGGCTGACCGGCTCGGGGGGCTTGGCGTTGGTGACGTCATCGAGAGTCTCGGTGCCGGCGTCGGGGGCAGGCCGCTGGGGGAAGACCGGCGGGAACCGAGGACCAGCCGAGCGCGGGGAGAACCATCCGAGGCGGTCGAAAGCCTCCTGTTCGCCGGTCGTGGGGTCACGTGGCATCTCGAGGGGTTCGACGTCTTCGTCGTCCGGGCCGAGGTCTGGGGCCGCGTCAAGGTCGTCAGCCTCGGCCACGCCCGGTGCGCAGACCGGGGCAGCCGGGTCTGGGGACTCGTCGTGCACGTCGGTGATGCCGTCGAGGGCTTGCGCGTCGGGCGGGGACAACCACACGAGAGGATCCACCGAGGTGAACGCAGGCTGGGTGAAGCGGACCCGGTCCGACGGCATCGCGTCGCCGACCTGTTCCACATGGCCAGGCACGAGCCCGGCGGCAGGGATGTCGGCGCCGGGCTCGTCCACGGCGTCGGCGTGGGTGCTGCTCGGCTCCAGGGCCAGGGCTGCCTCGTCGGGCTGGACCGGCGGCTCGGCGATGCCCGAGCCAGCGAGCGCTGTCTCGTCCAGGGCCGGCGGGTCGCTGGCCTGGGCCTGCGCACGCTGGTCGTCCAGCGCGGACAAGAACAACGGCCGTTCGCCCAGCGGGGCCGTGGCCGAGTCGGGGATGACGAACAGCGGGTCCGACAACGGAGAGGCGACCCGCTGTGGTTCCACAGCCGCGGACTGCTCAGCCACGGCCAGCGCCTGCGACCGCACAGGCGACGGGCGGCGACGGTCACCATGGACGACGAGACCAGCAAGCTCAGCAGCGACGAACTCGTCGAGGTCACCGGGGACCGCGAGCTGACGGGTCGGCACAGCAGACTCGGGGACGACCGGTTCGGGCCTCGTCGGCGGACGGGTCGCCGGCATGGCGAGCTGCGGCGGCAAGACGGCGTGCAGGGCGCGCCGCACCCGGTCGACCTCGGCTTCGGGGTCGAGGAACGCCGCAGCCGACCAGATCCGCACCACAGTCCAACCCAGCGCGCGCAACCGGTCCGCGGCCAGGCGGTCGCGGGTGCGCACCGACGGCTCAGCGACGTACGCGGCGTCGTCGGTGAGCACCGCGACGAGGAACCGTCCCGGCAGGGCAGGGTGGCCCACGACGAGCGGGATATGCACCCCACCAGCCAGTCCGTGGTCAAGCTCGACGTCCAGGCCGTGCTGCCACAGCCGTTCGGCGATGTCCATGAGCAGCGGACCAGCCCCGGCGGTGGGGGCGCCGGTCTCGTCGCCGATGGTGTCGCGGTCGACGTCGGGTTCGTCGCCGGCGCCGCGGTGCCGGGCGAAGTCCAGCAGGTCCGCCAGCAGCCGGGGCCCTGCCCCGCGCAGACGGTGCGGGTCCAGGTCGGGTTTGCCGAAGCACGCCACGACGTCGAGGCGGTGCCGGGCCGAGCCCAGGGCGTCCAGCAGCAGCGCGTCCCCACCGTCGTCGGAGATCGCCGCGAACGAGTGCAGCACCCGCCGGTGCGGGGTGCGGCCCAGGCCCAGCGACAAGATCACCGTGTCACGGGTGAGCCCGGCGACGTTCGGCAGGTCGACGACGACGAACGGTTCACCGCGCCGCGAGTCGCAGAACGCGCCGAGCGCCGGGTTGCTGCGGGTCTCGGCGTCGATCGCGTCACGGACCGCGTCAGCGTGGCGGGCGGTGACGGTGACGACCGCGAGCGACTCGCCGTTGTCGGCCTCGACATGCCCGAGCACGAGGTCGAGCACCTGGTCGACCTCGACGCGGGTGGAGTCGACGATCCCCGACGGGTCGGGCATCCCTGTCCCGTCGACCTCGTACAAGGCCACGAGCGGGGCGGACTCGGGCAGCGGCACGGGGGTGAGCACCCCGGCGTACCCGTGGGCGGCGAGGAACGCGGTCAGGTGCGGGTCACGACGTGAGGTGTCAGCGCGCAGGGCCACGACGGGCAGCACCTGGGCCAGGTCACGCAAGGCGCTGCGTGAGGCGCACCGGGCGTCGCCGACGACGACGACCTGCCGTCCGCGTGCCAGGGCCGGGACGGCCACAGCGGTCGACAGGTGCCCAGCAGCGTCAAGGACGACGACGTCGACCTGGCGCGCGGGCGGCGCGACCGCCGGGACGAGCAGGGGGCTGGCCGCGACGACCGGCCGCAGGTGCCGGGTGATCTCCGGGTAGCGCTCGACCGTGTCGCGCAACGTGCCCAGCGACTCTTCGACAAGCTCGACGAACAGGGCTTCACCTTGGTCACGGTGGCGGCGCAACCGGGCCTGGAGCTCGGTGACGACCTCGTGGGCGAGCACCGGGGCGCGTGTGGCGACCAGCGCCCGGTCCACCTGGGCGTACCGCTCGGACAGCGCGTCCAGACCTGTCCCGTCGTACCCGGCCAGCGCCGGGTCCTGGCTGAGGATGAGCTCGAACACGCTCGCCCACCACGCGAGCTCGACCTCAGCCGGGGCGAGGTCAGGTGGGGTGTGCCGGGTGCGCAGGTCGTCGATGAGCGGCCCCAGCCCGGCGGCTTCGGCGCTGGCCAGCAGCGTCGTGCGTTCAGGCAGCCCGGCCAGCGACGGGGCGTCGAACCGCAGCAAGGTGAGGCGGTCGACGAGGTGGTCCAAGGTCAGCCCTGACAGGCGTGGACGGTCGTCGGACAGCACCGCTTCGAGCGCGATGACGTCACGGCGCACCGCGGCGAACTCGTCCTCGACAAGCTCGAACGCGTTGGGCAGGCGTGGCCAGCCCCCAGACGGGCACAGGGCGCGCCACGCCTCGCGGCGCACCTGGACCTGCACCAAGGCGGTGTGCAGGTCGTCGACGGGACGCCCTGGGCGCACAAGGTCACGTGCCTGGCGGCGCAGGCGCCGCCGGGTCCACATCCCCATCTCCACACCACGCGCTGAACGCCACGCCTTGGACGCTGTCGCGGCGACGAGGTCCGCCGGGTCACGTTCGAACACTTCGGGGCGGAACACGTCGAGGGAGTCACGTACGTCGGCGAGCATCGCCAGCTCGGTGGCCCAGTCGTCCAACGACGCCGGCTCAGTCAGCCCGGTCTCCTCCGACAGCTGGCCGGCACGTGCGGCCAGGGCGGGCAGCGAGCTTTCCAGCAACCGTTCGACCCGGGTGAGAGCAACTTCAGCGTCGATGTCGAAGTGCAGGTCAGCGCCATGCCACGCGGTGTCCATAGGACGGATGACGAACGCCCCGAGCTCTGCAGCACGCCACAGCTGTGCGCCGAGCTCGGCCCGGCGTGGGCCGTCGATGATCTGCACGGCCTCAGCTGACAGCCGCGCGGTCGTGCGCGGCACCGGCCGGGTCGAGGTGAGCGCGGCCAGGTGCTGCAGCACGTCGAACGCTGAGAGCCCCCACGGGACTCGCACCTGGTGCATCGTCTCGACATACGCGGCAAGGCGTTCGCGCAGGTCGGTCGTCTGGTCGTGCAGCTGGCCCAGCTCGTCGAGGTCGACCTCGGGCACGGCGAGCGTCATCGCTGACAGCAGGCGCCGGGTCACCTCGATCCGCCACGCAGGGCCGGTCGGCACGTCGAGCAGCAGGTCGTCCAGGCGGTGGCGGGCCAGGGTGTCGGCGAGCGCGAGCGTCCCGCGGCGGCTGCCAGGCACGTACAGGACGGTCTTGCCTGCGGCGGCGGCTTCGGCGACGATCCCGGCGACGGTCCCAGCCACATCAGCGCCCGACGGCGCGTCGACGAACACGTGGACCCCAGACGCGACGATGTCCAGCACGTGCCGCTGGGCGTCGTCGAGGTCCCCGACACCACGTTCGGTGGCCAGGTGACGGTCGCCGGCCGGCGGGTCGGGCAGCGTGACGCGTAACGTCTTGGTCGCGTCGGGGGCACCAGCGAGGGCGGCGATGACCTCGTGGCGTTCGAGCAGGCCGGCCAGGGCGTCGAGGTCGTCGACGAGCACCTGCCCGGGGTGGACGAACGTCCCCACGACGCGCCGGTCGGTCAGCTCGAACCCCGCGAGCACCGCCTCGCCGAGGGCAGCCAGGCGGTCCAGGGCCCCACGTGGGTCAAACCCGCCGTCGGCGAACGTCGACGCGGCCAGCGCGACCGGGTCGAGCAACGCCCCACGGGCGCGCAGGGCCCGGGCGAGCACAGGGTTGACCTCGACGGTCGGTTCGAGCGTCAGCTCATAGTCGCTGTGGGCCGAGCCTCGGGGGACGACCTGGATGGGGCGCAGCAGCACCGGGACACGCACGGTGCGCGGCGGGTCGTGGGTCTGGGCTGGCGGGCGCGGGACGGGTGCTGCGGTCGCCGCGGCGAGCGCGGCCATGTCGTCGACCTGCTCAGGGGCCGGGTGCAACGTCCACGTGGCGACCCCGATGGCCAAGGCGGTCGGGGCCAGGCCGTACTGCTGGGCGGTGGTCGAGGCCCGGGCAGTCACAGCACGGGCGCGCCGGCGTGCGCCGGCCAACGCCGCGGTGTCACGCACGAGGTTTGACAGCTTGGTCGGACGTCCGGCGAACAGCTGGGCCATCCCTGAGGGGTGGGCGGCGGTGAGGTCGAGCGCAGCCTCGGCGAGCAGGTCGATGTCGCTGCGGGCCGAACCCCCGGCCTCGTCGACCAGCGCTGCCCGCCAGGTGCTCACCGCAGCGTCGACGAGGTCGGCGCGCGTGGGAGCGGCGACGACCGAGACGTGGTGGGTCTCGCCGAACGCCGCAGGGTCGGCAGTGGTGGAGCGAGCGGCGACATTCACAAACGTCACGCTAACCCCGACTCACCAGGCCCCGACCGGTGGCACGCCGTGCACAACCAAGGTGCCGGGTGCGCCGAAAATGACTGCCGGGGGGTTCATCTGGTGCAGCACGACCAGGTCGCGGTGGCGGACGCGCAGGACATCCCCAGACAAAAAGGGACGGAGCGCGCCACGCAGGGGGCAGGCAACGCGCTCCGTCGGACAGAGCCTCACTCGCAGGGGGCAGGAAGGAGGCTCCGTCGGGGACTAGTCTGGCCTACCGGACCCAGAAGCACAAGTCCGTGACCAAATTGAGACCTTCCGTGATGGTATGCCCACGGACCGGGCACATGTCCGCCCAGGTCAGGCCGTGAATCTCGGCGAGGTCGCGGTCTGCGCCGCGTCGCCGTCCCAGTGCCCGGCTCACACACCGACGTCGGTCTGGGCGGGGACCGGGTCGGGCTGCTGGGAGCCCGCAGGCC
>WRCL01000143.1 GCA_009783975.1 Micrococcales bacterium | reverse complement strand
GGGCGAGCCCGGTGAGGACCACCCGTCCGTCAGGTGCGACGTGGACGACCGACGGACGCAGAGCAAGGTGGTGCACGCCCCGGCGCCGGGCCACGTCGATCGCCGACGCGGTCTCGCCGATGACCGACCGGGCCACACCCGGCGACAACGGGCCGCGTGCGAGCATCGTGGTCAACGACGTGCCTGAGACCTGCTCGTTGATGACATACCCGCGTCCGTCAGGCAGCGTCCCCACGTCGAGCACCCGCGCCAGGCGCGCGTCGGTGACCAACGCGGCGCGGCGCGCGGCGTCCAGCAGCGCAGGGCGGTCAGAGGGCAGCACGCGCACGAGCACCGTGCGCCCCAAGATCGTGTCGGTCGCCTTGGACGTCGCAGCAGCAGGGACGTCGTCAGGCAACACCTGGTCGACGCGATAGCGTCCAGCGATCACGTCGTCAACCACGAGCACCTCCGTCAGTCCTGGGGCCGGATGCGAGGACGTACGCCAGCCACCCCAGGGCTGCGCCGCGTCGAGCACCCATGCTGGCCTCGTCGGCCGCACCGTGGGTGCGGCCGTCTCGTCCTCGCCAGCCCAGCGCCGGACCCGCCGCAAGACACACAGGGAAGCCTGAGACACACCTTAGTGGTCCTAGCGACGTCGCAGGCGCGTAACGACGTTTCGAACACTTCCGAGCAGCAGATCCAGCTCGCGCACCCGCAGCAGCCGCAGCACCCCCAGGTACACCGCGGTGACAGTGCCACCGACGACGAGGCACAGCACGAGCGAGACCACCCACCGTGACAACGTCCACGGCATACCGTCGAGGTACGCAGACAGACCTGTGGAGTCGACCTTGCCCACCAGGCGCAACCCGTACAGCACAGGCCAGCCGACGGCGACCGCCGCGATGGCTGCGAGCGTCGCGCGCATGTACGTGCGCAGCATCGCACCGCCGCCGATGGCCCCGATACGGACCTTGAGCCCTGTCAGGGCCATGACCATCGACAGCACGTACGACGCTGACATCGACAGTGCCGCCCCGAACACCCACAGGTGCGGGCTGACCAGCCGCCAGACCCCGAGCGTGCCCAAGACGACCACCGCGACAGCTCCGATGGCGATCGGGACGAGGGAACGGGCGTCTTCGTAGGCGTAGTACACCCGCTGGCACGCCGACCACACGGCGAAAGCCGGCAACCCGACCATGAACGCGATGACGACCCGCGACAGCGCGTCGATGTCGTGCACGCCGATGCTCGGCACGACCGCCCGGGTCAGCGGGCCGGCGAGCAGCACACCCAGGCTGGCGGCGAGCACCGTGAACAGCCCGACGACGCGCACCCCAGCAGAGAAGGTGTGTGCGACGTCTTTGTGCGCGCGGTCGGCCGCCTGGGCCGACAGCCGTGGGAACAACGCGGTGAGCAGCGACACGGTGACCAGCGAGTGCGGGAGCATGAAGATCATGAACGCGAGCTCGTAGGTGTACCGCCCGGCCACACCTGGCACCCCGGGGTAGGCGTCGCGGGCTGCGGCGGCGACCTGGCTCACCGCGATCGTCCCGACCATCCCGATACCCAAGGTGACGAACGTCCACACCGCGACGCGGCCTGCTGCGCGCAGCCCGACCCCGCGGAACCCCCAGCGGAACCGGTACTGGACCCCTGCCCTGCGCATCGCCGGGACGAGCACGAGGGCCTGGGCGACGATCCCCAGCGTCGCACCACCGGCGAGCAGCATGACCTGCGAGCTTGTCCAGGCCGCTGGTGCGTCGGCGCCCCAGGCCTGGTACTGCCAGATGAACACGAGCATCGTCGTGATCGCCACGACGTTGTTGGCGACCGGGGCCCACATGTACGGTCCGAACGACCCGCGCGCGTTGAGCACCTGGCCGATGAGCGCGTACATGCCGTAGAAGAACAGCTGCGGCATCGTCCAGAAACCGAACGCCACGGCCAGGGCGATCCGGTCGGGGTTGCCGTCACCTTGCCCGTACACGCGGATGAGCACAGGCACAGCCGCGGTGAGCACGAGCGTGAGCACCCCGAGCACGACGAACCCAAAGGTGAGCAGGCGGTTGACGTACTCTTGCCCGGCGTTGCGCTTGTAGGCCCGCACGACCTGGGGAACGAGCACCGCTGCCAGCGCCCCAGAGATGAGCAGGTTGTACAGCACGCTCGGCAGCGCGTTGGCGACCGAGAAGGCGTCCGCGGCGATACCGGTCGCCCCGATGATCCACACCAAGACCACAGTGCGGGCCTGGCCGAGCACCCGTGAGACAGCTGTGCCGACCGCCATGATCGCCGCGCCGGCACGTACAGACCCACCGCTGGTGCCTGGCTGTGGGCCGCTCGCCGGTTCTTCGGCCTCAGCGGGGACGACGCCAGGCACAGCCCCTGGCAGACGTGCCGGCGGTGGCAGCACCTGGGTCTGGCTCTGGTCTTCGACCCTGCGGTCGAACGGGCCGGCAGGCCACGGGACCAACGGCAGCGCACCAGTCTCGGCTGCGGCGGTGGGGTCTGGTGGTTGCCACGCACCCCAGTCGACGACGAGGTCGCCGCCATCGGTGTGGATCGGGTCCAGGTCTGGTCCACCGGCCCACGGCGGTGGGCTGGCGGCAGGTTGGGGACGGGCCGCCGGTGCAGGGCCGGGCCAGGCAGAAGGACCGCCAGGCGCAGGTCCGCGGTGGGGGGCCGGTGCCTGGTGTGAGTACGGCTGGTTGGGGTGGGGCTGGGCAGGTGTGCCGTGTCGGGGTGGACGAGGTCCAGACGGCGTGGGTGAGGCCGGGGCCGCAGCGTCGTACGCCGGCGTGCCGTACGCCGCGCCATGTGGGGGTGTCGGGGCGTGCCCGTGCGCCGCAGACCACACCCCAGGCGGTGGGGCAGCAGGTGTGGTCGGCGCGGGTTCTGCCGGGACACCCGGTGGCGGGGCAGCATGTGCACCACGGGGCCGCGGACGGGGCGGACGCCAGCCGAGACCCGGGTCGGGAGGAACCTCGCTCATACCTCATCTTCCCCTGCGCGAGCCTTGCGAGCTCCCCTGTTCGGTGTGAGAACTTTTGGGATCCCGGCGATCGGGGTGAGCATCTTCGACACCGGTATCCCCGTGATCGGGGTGAGCATCTTCGCCACCGGTATCCCGGCGATCGGCGTCTCGCCGCCGAGCACCCCCACACGCACCGGTTCGGTCGTCGTACGGTTGCCGCGCCGGGCCGACTGCCCGCGGCGCACCGTGCGCACCAGACCAAGGATGAGCCCGAGCCCGACGAGCACCCCGACGACCGTCGTGCCCACGCTCTCGATCTGGGGGCGCACCCGGGCTGAGAACGTCACCGGCGTCGTCGTCACCGCGGTGCCGTCAGCCCCGACGAGCGTCGCGCGGATGTCGACGTCGCAGTTGGCCCTGGCCGACAAGGCGACAGGCACGGGGGTGTCAGAGTGCGGTTCGACTGTGACGACCTGGGACCAGATCGGCCCGACCCGCGCTGCTGCGGCACGCCCGGCCGGGACGGGTTTGGCCTCGCCGGCCAGGCACGCCTTTTCTGGTTCGAGCTGGACCCGCACGCTGGCGGCCACAGGCAGGTCGTTGCGGACGTTGAAGCGGATCTCACCAGCTGAGGAGAACAGGTTCCACGTCGACGGCTGGGTCAGGCGCAGCCCGTTGCGACGCTCGCCGATCGCTGAGCGCAACGCTGAGGTCGCCGTGCCGCGCCCGCGCGGGTCGGTGCGCCAGGCGTACGAGGCGACCTGGAGCGTCGCCTCGTCGACCCCGGCGGTGACCACGGCGGGCTCCGCGGTCACTGCGGCGAACTCTGCCAGGTCGTGGCGCGCGGCGTCGAGCTCGTAGATCCCGATCGCACCATCTGGCGTCGCAGGGTCGGGCGTGGTGCGGGGCAGGTCGTCCGCGGCCGCCAGGGCGCTCGTCGTCGTCAGCTCCACCCACGGGGCGCTGGCCAGCGCAGCGACAAAACCTGCCGTCCACTGCGCGTCACCGAGCCAGTCGCGGGCTGTGACGACGAGCACACCGGTGGGGCCGCCGGCACCGCGCGCAGCGGTGGCCAGCAGTGCCATGGCCAGCTGCTGGGCCTGGGCCGCGGTGAGGTCTGTCGACCCATCGAACAACGCTGAGACGTCGTCGTCAGGGTGCAGCTGCACAAGCTCGCCCTGCGGCGTGGTCAGCATGGTCGCCGCGCCGCGCCGGGCGTCTGGGGCGATGAGCCACGTGGACCCTGCCGCACGCACAGCCTCAGCGGTCTGGGCGTCGACAGGGTCGAGCGACCACACGGCCAGGGTGCGGCCCGGGGCGTCGGCGAGCGTCCGCGCCACGGTGAGCAGGTCCAGAGCCCCAGCGGCGGCCAACGCCTGCAGGTCCGGGTCGCCCCACGGCAACGTCAGCACCTCGCGGTCTGCGAGCACCTCGGTGAGCAGGTCCGCCGAGCTCGTGGCGACGAGCGCCGGGTCGACGGCAAGCCCGACCTGGGGTGACCCGGCCACAGCCGCGACCACCTGGGCGATGCGGTCGAGGGTGACACTGTCCAGGCTCTGCCCGGTGCTCGCACCCACGGCGGGCAGCTCAGGTGCGGCCGCAGGCCCGGTCAGCGCGGCGAGCAACGCCACCGGTGCGCGGGGGATCGCCTGGTTGGACTGGACGAGCAAGAACGTGCGGGTCTCGGCCTGGATCCTGCCGGCGGCCAACGACACGACCAGACCACGCGGGCCCCACTCGTTGATGAGCGTCGGTGCGCGCCCCACGAGCCGGACGTCCACAGACGTGCCTGGTTCAAGGGTCGTCAGGTCGACGGCGACAAGCTGTGTGGGTTCGGCAGGCATGGTCCCGTCGGCCCAACGCTCGACGTCGACGCGCGTGCGCATGTTCACCGACGCCAACGCCAACGCCACACGGGCACCAGTGACCGGTTCGCTCGTGGTGTTGCTCACCCGTGCGGTGACCGTGATGCGTTCGTCACTGGTGACGTCAAGCACCTGCGGGGTGATCGAGACGACCTCGACGGCCACACCGCCGGGCGCGGCCAGGCCCGACGGCGGTGCTGGTGCGCGCGCCGTGCTCGCTGCCGCGGGTATGGCGCTTGCCACCGCGAGCAGCCCGGCCGCGAGGGCTGCGTGTGCCCTGGCCAGCCGCCACCTGTTCATGTCGAGGCCGACCAGAGCTCCACCGCGGTCGCGGCGAGCCGCCGTTCGTTGGGGTACGACAACCGTGTGCCAAGCTCGTCGAGCGCGACCCACTCGACCTCCTCGACCTCCTGGTCCGGGTCGTGCTCGTTCGTCAGCTCCCCGTCGACAGCAGCGAGGAGGAAGTGGTGCACGACCTTGTGCACCCGCCGGTCGTCCCCGCCGAACCAGTAGTCGATGATCCCCAGCCGGTGGCGGACGTCCCCGACGATCCCGGTCTCCTCGGCGATCTCTCGCACAGCCGCCTGCTCAGGTGTCTCCTCACCTTCCAGGTGCCCTTTGGGCAGGCACCACTCCAGACGTCCGGCCCGGTTGCGCCGTGCGATGATCGCCGCGTGCGGCACCTGGTCGCGCACCGACACGACAAGCCCCCCAGCAGACGTCTCCTCGATCCGCGGCGCCAACCCCGCCCCGCGTTCAGGGTCGATGTGCAGGGGGTGCCCACCTGGTGGCGACGGGACGCGGACCGGCTCGCCAGGCCCGGGCGGGGTGGACATGACGACCACTCTAGGGCGTGTCCCGGCATCTCACGCACGCTACGGCGCGCCCGGCCCGCACGCTGGCGGCGTTGTCCTCGTCGGACGCACCTCCAGTGCGACCTTCCTCGTCC
>WRCL01000142.1 GCA_009783975.1 Micrococcales bacterium | reverse complement strand
GTTCTTGCTCGTCTTCGGGCTGCAAGAAGGTGAGGCGTACCACTGGGGGCAGGTGCGGTGGGGCGTGACGGTGTGGCAGATGATCGGCGGGGGGTTGGTGCTGCTGCTTGTCTTTGGCTGGTGGCAGCTGCGGCGCGGTGAGGACGCGTTGGTCCCGGTGCGGTTGTTCACGCACCGCAACTTCTTCCTCGCGAACGTCTCCAGCGCCGCGGTCGGGTTCACGATGACGGGGCTGTTCTTGCCGTTCACGCTGTTCTTGCAGGTTGTCGCTGGGTTGTCGCCGATGCGTGCGGCGCTGGTCGCGCTGCCGGGGTCGCTGGTCTCGGGGGTGGTCGCCCCGCTGGCCGGGCACCTGTCGGACCGGATCCCGGCCAAGTGGGTTGTCGCGTTCGGGTTCGTCATGCTCGCGGTGTCGGTGACGTGGATGGCGTTGTGGGTCTCGGCGGATGTCTCCCCGTGGCGTCTGCTCGCGCCGAACGCGCTGCTGGGGTTGGGGACCGGGAGCGTCTTCTCCCCGATGGCGAACCTCGCGACCGCTGGTCTGGACCACCGCACCGCCGGGGCCGGGGCGGGCACGTTCAACACCAACCGGCAGGTCGGCGGGGTGATCGGGTCGGCGGCGATCATCGCGATGCTCACCGGCCGGTTGTCGCAGGCCATCCCCGCCGCAGCGCGGGACGTCGCCGGCACGCTCCCTGCCGACTACCGCGACCAGTTCGTCGCGACGTTTGACCGGGCCGGCGAGACCCAAGGCGGCCGGCCGGACTTCGACGCGTTCGTCCACAGCCGGTTCGACGCTCCCGACCCAGATACGGCTGCCGAGCTGACGTCCGCCGCCACCTGGGCCTTCGACCACGGCTTCGCCGCCGCCGCAGGCCAGACGCTGCTGCTCGTCGCCGGCGTCGCTGCCGTCGGGCTCCTCGCCGCCCTCGTCATGCGCGGCGGCTCCACACACACCTAACCCGGACACAGTGCGGACAGCCGAATGACACACCCAAGGCAAGCCTTCCACGCGAAAACAAGTCTTTGAAGACTCGCTTTCGCGTGGACGCCTTGTCTTCGCGAGCACCCAGAGCCGTCGACCCAATTCTCGAAGTGATGTCGACACTGGCCGAGGGACGACGGACGTCCCTCGGCCAGCGCGACGACAGCTAACCAGCGAGCATGGAGCCGGTCGCGAGCATGCGCACATGCCAACTCAAGGCTTCGGCGAGGTCGTGGGGGGTGTGGGCGCCGTTGGCTTTGGCAGCGGCGCGCTCGAGGTATTCGGCGAGCATGGGGCGGTAGGTGGGGTGGGCCACCTTGAGCATGGCTTGGGCGCGTTTGCGGGGAGCCAGCCCCCGCAGGTCGGCGACGCCCTGCTCGGTGATGACGACCATGACGTCGTGCTCGGTGTGGTCGTGGTGGGAGACCATGGGGACGATGCACGAGATGGCACCGCCCTTGGCGGTGGACGGGCTGACGAACGCCGAGATGTAGGCGTTGCGCGTGAAGTCCCCGGAACCACCGATCCCGTTCTGCATCCGCGAACCCATGATGTGGGTGGAGTTGATGTTGCCGTACAGGTCGGCTTCGACCATGCCGTTGCACGACAGCACACCCAGGCGGCGGATGATCTCGGGACTGTTGGAGATCTCCTGCGGGCGCAAGACGATGTACTTGCGGTAGAACTCGGCGCGGTCGTTCATCTTCTCCGCGGCCGCCGGCGACAAGGAGAACGCAGTAGCGGACGCGACGTCGAGCTTACCGGCGTCGATGAGGTCGACCATACCGTCCTGGATCACCTCGGTATAGCTGGTCAGGTGCCCGACCTGCGGGTGGGCGAGCAGCCCGGCAAGCACCGCGTTGGCGATGTTGCCGACGCCAGACTGCAACGGCAGCAGGCTTGCCGGCAGCCGGCCGTGCTTGACCTCGTTGAGCAGGAAGTCGACGTACAGGTCGCCGATGGTCTTGGAGTCGGTGTCGAGGTCTTTGAACGGGGTGTTGCGGTCGGCGGCGTCAGTCTCGACGACGGCGACGACCTTGTCGGGGTCGACGTGCAAGGTGGCCCCACCGATCCGGTCGCCGGGTTCGACCAGAGGGATCGGGGTGTTGTGCGGCGGGGTGTGCACCGACGCGTACACGTCGTGCATCCCTTCGAGGTCTTCGGACTGCCAGGAGTTGACCTCGAGGATCACCTTGCGGGCCGACTCCAACCACACGTTGTTGTTGCCGATCGACGAGCTGGGGATCAAGGCGCCGTCGGGCGTGATCGCGGTGACCTCGACCAACGCGACGTCCATCGGGCCGAGGAACCCGTGGCGCACCACTGGCCCTGAGTGCGACAGGTGGATGTCGCAGTAGTCGATGGTGCCGGCGTTGATGGCGTTACGCATGACCGGGTCAGACTGGTAAGGCATCCGGAAGGAGATCGCGTCGACCCCGGCAAGCTCGCCGTCGCACTCAGGTGCGGTGGAGGCACCGGTGCACAACCCGACCCGCAGGTCGTCGCCCGCGGCGCGGGCGGCTTCGACCCTGCGGGCGAGGGCTCCCGGCACGGCTTTGGGGTATCCCGATCCGGTGAACCCGGACAAGCCGAGCTGGTCACCATCGTGGATCAAAGCAGCCGCGTCGTCGGCGCTCATCACCTTGTTCTGGAACTGGGGGGAACGGATGCGCGACATCCAGCGTCCTTTCTCGACCTGGGGGGCGTCAGCCCCGGTGGTGGACTGCGGAGCGGTTGCCTGCGCTGTCGTAGCGCAGGGCCTACGTCCCACGCACGATCGTATCGGAGCTGTCAGCCTCACGGCAGTAGGCCTTGCTGACCTGGGCAGACTACGCTGTATCTGTCACACAACGATCGATGACACTCGTTGAACGATAGTTCTAGGTCAAATCACGGCTCGACATCACGCCGGTTGAGCGCCACACGGGGGGCCTCGGGTAGGGTCACACCATGCTGGTGCTCAGCAGACGGGTCGGCGAGCGGCTCCTCATCGGTGACGACATCGTCATCACCGTCATCGAGGTCCGCAGCGACGGTGTGCGCCTGGGTATCGAAGCTCCCCGCGAGGTACGCGTCCACCGCGCTGAGGTGATCGAAGCCGTCCGCCTCACCAACGTCGAAGCAGTCGAGGCGTCCGACGCGACCGAGGCCGCCCTGCGCAAGCTCGTCCCGTCCACCGACGCGACCAGCACCGACGAACCGGCGGCCAGACCGACCCCCGCGCCACCCACTCCCGGGCCCGCTGTGAACAGACCGCCCAAACCCGGACCAGGACCAGTCCGCGCACGGCCGCGCGAGTAGTCCACCTGGTCAGGGCAGCCAGTTCCACCATGCCGTCAGGTCGCTGGCACCCCAGCTTGGCGGGTGCACCTTGGCCAGGCGGCCGCGGGACTGCACGGCGATCTCCGGCTGGCGGACGAGGGGGACCACGACGTGCGACGCGGTCAGGGCGTCGGCGACGTTGGCCAGGCCAGCGCCGATGGCTGCCTCGCCGGTCTGGGACACCAGAGCGTCAAGCAGCGCGTCGAGGACCTCATCAGAGTGGGCGGTGACGTTGCCAGCCCCACCGGTGCGCCACCGGGCGACAACCGCCGAGACCGGCAACGGGTCTTGGACCACCGGCACCAACGCGACGTCCCAGCGCCCAGGTTGGGACCACAACGCGACTGTGATGTCGCTGGTGACCAGCGTGATGTCGAAACCGGCTCTGGCAGCCTGGTCGGTGATCGTCTGCGCCAGGGCCGCACGCTCTGGGTCGTGGGTGTCGACGAGAAGCCGCACGGCCACGCGTGAGGTCGGCGAGACCGGCGTCGGTTCGTCGGCGGCGGGAGCCTCGTCCTGCTCGGCCTGGTGAGGTTCTTGGCCTGGGTCGTCGGCGGGTTCGTCTGTCTGCTCGTCGGGCGCATCGCCGGGGTCGTCGGCATCTGCGTCGTCAGGTGGCTCAGGCGGTTTCCAGTCCGGTCCGGCCTGGGCGAGGACGACATCGCACGCCGGGGCGTTGACGGCACGTGCCAACCCCGGCGGGTCGAGGGTTGCGACGAATGCCGAGCGCATCGCCGCCCCCGAAGCCCCGGCGAACGGGCTCGTCGGTTGTTCGCCCAACCAGAGCTGTAGCGCGGCCCCCCCGCCGGTGGCGATGGTCAGCGAGCTCTCACCGGCGGCGGTCCGCACATCGATGGTGCTCATCGGCAGTGCGACGTCGACGCTGCCCGACCGCACCGCACGCACCTGGGCCAACGGGTCCAGGTCGCTGCGGACCACAACTGTGGGCACCGTGCCGCGACGGTCGCCGGTGTAGTGCTCGTTGACGACCAGCTCGGTGCGGTCATCGCTCACGTGCGAGATCCGGTATGGACCGGTCGTCACACCGCGCGCCGGGTCGGCGGCCAGCGCCGCCCGCACACCATAAGCCCGCCACTGCCGCGAGATCGGCACGAGCACGTCACGGTCGACCGACGTGATCGCACTGGACACCACTCCTGCCCAGCCCGCAGCCGTCGTCGCTGCTGGTGGCGTCGTGCCACCCGGCGATCCCAAAGCCAGGCGCCCGACGACATGCGCCGGCACGTTGACGTCCAGCGCCGTCATCCAGTCCGCGACAGGGGTGGAGTACACCAAGGTGAGCGTCCGCTCGTCGACCGTCGGAATGGCCTGCACATGGACCAATGCCGGCGACGCCGCCCAGAACGCGACCGACTGGTCGGCGTCGGGCGGCACAGGCACGGTCCCGTCACCGCCGACGACCGGGACGATCTCGTCAAGCTGCCCCGACCGGGCAGCCCACTCCAGCAGCAGGTCAGCGCCTGTGACCGGCACCCCGTCAGACCACACCACGTCCTGCGCCACCGTGTAGCGCACCGTCAACGGCGCATCCGAGGTTTTCTCGACCGTCCCGAACGACAGGTTCGGCACAACCCGCCCACGCATGTCCGTGGTGAAGAACCCCTCGTGCACCAGCCCGCGCACCAACGTGCTCCCCGGGCTGCGCCCCGCCGGCGTCGCCGCGTTCAGCGACCCAAACATGTAGTCCACCGACACCACCACAACGGAGTCGTCGGACCTCCCACCATTGCCCGTGCACCCCCCCACCGCACCCAGCACAACCCCCGCGACCAGCACGATCACCCCCGCCCGTCGCACCACACCCGTCGTCCGCACGCCCTCCCATCGGCCACCGACTGCCCCATCCGAGTGATTTCCCCCCGCCGTTCACCGCAGCCCGACGCCGTTGGGACCCCCACCCGCGCAACAGCACAAGCAAGTCAGGGCGCCCGGGTCTGGCACCGCCCCCGACACCAGCGAACCGCGTCAAGCAGACTCCGCCCCACCCAGCACCCTGACCAGGCAAGACATAGGAACCGTCCCCACTGTCCGCAGTCCCCACTGTCCGCAGTCCCCACTGTCCGCACCGACTCCGCCCGATCCAGCACCCTGACCAGGCAAGACATAGGAACCGTCCCCAGTGTCCGCGCAGTGTCCGCCCCATATCCGGCCGATGTCCGGCGCAGCCGGACGAGCCGTCCCCCAGACCCCACCCCCACACTGGTGCGGTATGCACAGCGGGTCGGGGATGTCTGTCCGGCGCGCTGGCACCGGGTCTGGCGGGAGGCCGGCGCAGCCGGCCGAGGGACTGCGCGCCGGACAGACATCCCCGACCCGCGACCCAACCCAAGCCCAACCACCCAACCCAAGCCCAAGCCCAAGCCCAAGCCCAAGCCCAAGCCAGAAGCTACAGCAGCACACCCCGGAGCAACCAGTACGCAACAGCCCCCACCGCCGCCGCCGCCGGGAT
>WRCL01000141.1 GCA_009783975.1 Micrococcales bacterium | reverse complement strand
TCACCGGGGTTCTTGGCTCCTGAGCTCATCGACCCCACGCTGCTCGACGGTGGCGAACCGACACAGGCGGTGGACTGGTGGGGGTGGGCCGCGGTGCTCGCCTTCGCCGCGACAGGCCGGGCCCCCTACGGCACCGGGCCGGTCGGGCAGGTCCTGGCCCGCACACGCAGCGGCGAGCCTGACCTCGACGGGCTGCCGGTGCGCACCGCAGCGATGCTGCACTGGGCACTGTCGGCCGACCCTGCTGACCGCGCCCGCCACGAAGACGTGTCCGCCGCGCTGCGTGCCCAGGCCGACAACCCCGAACCTGAACCAGAAGAACCCGACGACGACGACCTCGACGAGCCGGTCATCGACGACGACGCCGAGACGACCGTCGTCGAACCTCCGCCCGGAGCCGTCACCGAACCAGAAGACGACGAACCGGCCGGCAGCGGCTACGTCCGTCCCCCCGCAACGCCCCGCTGGGGGTCGCTGCTGGCTGGTGCGGCGCTCGTCGCTGGTGCTGGTGCCCAGTGGCCGGGGCGCACGGTGCTCGTCGTGCTTGGGCTCTTGGTCGTGGTGCGGATGGTCGGTTCGGACATCGAGGCGATGCACACCCACCGGATGCGTCACGGGACCAGTGTGTGGGACGTCCCGCGGGCGGTGGTCTCCATCCCGTGGCACCTGGTCCTGTCGGTGCTCGGGCTCGTGCCTGCGGTGATCGTCGCCGCTGCCGGGACGTTCGTCGTCGGGGGTGTGACCTGGCGGTTCGCTGCCAGGGCGCTGAGCGCGTCGGACACCGAGCTTGTCGGGCCGCGGGTGGGTGTGGGTGCTGGGGTCCTCGTGCTCGTGTTCGTGCTGTTCGTGTGGTTCGGGCCGCTGGGGCGCACCACCCGGGTCGGTGCGCGGCGCACCCTGGCGGTGCTCGCACCTGGACCGGTCGGGGCGCGGGTGGTCGTCATCACATGCTTGGTTGCTGCGCTCGTGCTGTTCTCGCAGGTGAACGACGGGGCACCGCTGATCTGGTCGCCGCTGCCCGAGCTGGGTCTGCCGATGTGACACGCGGGTGCACCAGATGAGCCCGCTGCCGGACTATCCTGGCCTCATGCCGCCGACGTGCGTGCTGGCATGCCGACAGCTGCGGCGTGCTGCTCTGCCCGGTGGGGGCGCAGCGACCCGGCAGTCGTGAAGGAGACCCATGAACGACCGTCCGACCAAGACGCAACGCCGTGAGCAGGCGCGCCGGCAGGCTGCCGAGCTGCGTGCGAAACAAGCACGTGAGCAGCGTCGCAACAAGATCATCGGTATCAGCCTGCTCGTCGTGGCTGTGCTCGCGGTCGGCGGCGGGATCTTCTTCCTCGTCAAGCAGAACATCGACTCGAAGAAGGCCCCCACAGCCCTGCCAGCCTCCCCGCCGGCTGTGGCTGACGTCGCGGTCCCGGCGGCCGGTGACGCGGACCTGCGGGGGATCCCGGTGAGCAAGGCCGGAGTGGGGGTCGTGGCCGACGGCGGGGTCGTCGTCGACGTGTTCTTGGACCTCATGTGCCCGGCGTGCGGGGGGTTCGAGCAGATCCAGGCCAGTGAGATCGACGCGTTGTTCGACCCGGTCACAGGCCGCGACGACGTGACGGTCGTCTACCACATCGTGTCGATCTTGGACCGCCACTCGCTGGGCACGAACTACTCGGCCCGGGCTGCGAACGCACTGTCAGTGGTCGCCGACAAGTCCCCTGACCACTTCTTGGCGTTCATGGCCGCGTTGTTCGACGCGCAGCCCAAGCAGAACACCTCAGGGCTGGGCGACGGGCGCATCGCCGAGATCGCCCAGGGTGTGGGTGTCCCGCGTGCGGTGACCGACGAGTTCACGACAGTCTCAGACTTCAAGGGGACCCCCAAACGCCTGTTCATCCCGTGGACCGCGGTGGTGACCAACACCTTGCCCCTGGACGAGACAGGCCAGGGGGGGACCCCAACGATCCTGGTCAACGGTGAACCGTGGACCGACTGGTCGACTGTCCCGATGTCTGACATGGTCAAGCTCGCGCTTGGCGAACAGATCGACCTCGACGGAGGTGAAGACTGATGCGTGCCCGGGTCTTGCTGACCACCGCGGTCGTCGCGCTCGTCGTCGCAGGGTGCGGCGCCGGCAGCCCCTTCGACGCGGTCCAGACCACTGAGCCACCACAGCAGGTGAGCAACGACGCGGTCTTCCCTGCTGATGCCGAACGTCCCGAGCTTGCCGACGTCGTCGCCCCGGCAGGTTCGGACAGCACCGGTGGGATCCCCGTGAGCAAGGCTGGGGTGGGCGTCGTCGGCGACGGTGACGTCGTCATCGCGGTGTACTTCGACTTCATCTGCCCGTACTGCGGGGTTTTTGAGCGGGTCCACGGCCCGTACCTCGACGAGCTCGTCGCCGCAGGCGGGGTGACCGTCGTCTACCACCCGGTGGCGCTGTTCGACCACTTCTCAGACACCGCGTACTCCACACGTGCGATGAACGCTGTCGCCGTCGTGGCGGACCTCGACCCGCAGCACGTCCCAGCCTTCATCGCCGCGCTGCTGTCCGAAGAGGTCCAGCCCGACGAGGGGGCCTCAGGCCTGACCGACGAGCAGATCGCCCAGGTCGCCCAGGGCGTGGGTGTGAGCCCAGCGGTCACCGCCGCGTTCACCGCCACCGCCGACTTCAACGGTGCTCTCCTGCGCCTGTTCGTCCCGTGGACCGTCGCGGCAACCTGGCTGATCCCCGTCGAGGACGGCAAGGTCGGCACCCCCACGATCGTCATCAACGGCGAACGCATGGTCGAGAACTGGACCGACCAAGGCGTTTTCGCCGCAGCCATCGAAGCCGCCCGCAGCTGACCACACATGCCGCTGCTGGCTCCTGGCCAACCTCAGCCTTTGGCCGCCAACCCAAGCGGTCGACGGCTGAGGTTGGCGACCCAAGGCTGAGGTTGGGTTCCACAGCTCGTCGATGGGCGGTGGGCAGGACAGCGGGGACGGTTCCTTGTGTCTTGCGGACACAAAGGGCCCGTCCCCCATCCTCCTGTGCCCAAGACGGTATCTGCTTCGGTTGCTGTTCTGGTATCGTCGCAGGATGACAGCATCGACGAGGTACACAAACGCTCCGCTCGTCTACGTCATCTGCCAGATCATGCATCCGGTCGCGCAACCGCTCAGCCGTGGCGAGGAGGCCGCGCTGAAGCAGCAGTACGCCCAGACGCTCCCGTTGGCCGACAACGAGACGAGGTCGCAGCTGGGCGTTGGCGTGGTGTCCGGAGGTGCACCGTCCGCCCAGGTGGTGCGCACCGACCCGATCGTGCGCTTCAGTGCGCGGAACCGGCGAACCGCAGTGACCTTTGCCCCGGAGGCGATCACGCTCGAGACGACGAAGTACGAAACATGGGATGGTTTTCGCGCGCTCCTCGTCGCCGTGCTGGCGTCGCGGCAGGATGTCGCTCCCGTCGATGGCGTTGAACGGATCGGGCTGAGGTACATCGACGAGATCAGGGTTGCTGACGCAGGACCTCCGGGCTGGGCAGACTGGGTGGGCCCACAGTTGCTCCCTCCCCAGATCGCCACTCCGGAGGTTCTTCGCCTGGGCCAGCAGCAGGCCACCGTCCAGTACGACACCGCACACCCCGGAGTGCAGGTGACGCTGCGGTATGGCGCCGTGAACGGTCCAACAACTGTTGGTGATGGTCCTATCGCCCGGCCAAGCCCACCGGCACCGGGCCACTACTTCCTCGTTGACACCGACGTCTCCTGGACGCTCACACCAGGTGAGGAGACTCCCGCGCTCGTGCCGGACGATGTGGCTCGTCGCGGCGACCTGCTGCATTCGTTCGCGAAAGACCTGTTCGAGGGGATGTTGACAGACCGTCTGCGGCAGGAGGTGCTCCATGCAGACTGAGACCGCAGCCTTCCGTGACGTCCCGACGGGCGGGATGTCCCCTTTTGCCGGTGTGCCGATCAGGCAGTCCGAGTCGCTCGCGAACCTCGCCGTCGCGGACGACCTGGTTCGTGACTTCCGCGAGCTGCACCCACAGATCCTCGAGCTTCGGAGGAAATACCTTCTTGAGCATTTCTCAGAGCTGCAGCGTGTCGCAGTGTTGCAGAGCGGACGTGAGCTGCTCAGCGATCTCGGCGAGGCTGGTATGGCGTGGCGAGACGTCGCGCGGATCGCCGGGGTCTCGGTTGCTGCTGTTCAGAAGTGGCGTCGTGGCGACGGGATCACCGGGGCGAACCGGCTCAAGCTTGCCGAGATTGTCGCGATCCTGCGGTTCCTCGAGGAAAACTGCGTCAACGACGTCGTCTCGTGGTTGGAGGTGCCACTGAGGACTGGGGTCAGCCTCACCGCGATGGACCTGCTCGCCGCAGGTCGTTTCGACCTCGTTCTTGAGCTCGGTCACGACGAGAACCAAGTTGCCGAGGTTGCCACTGCCGTCCTGGACGAGTTCGACCCGAACTGGCCTTCGACCCGGATGGACGGCCACTTCGAGGTCTTCACGGCATCCGACGGCGTCCGCTCCATCCGGCCGAAGGGTTGAGACGAGCCGAGGTGACCCTATGGGTCGCCGCCTACGACGAGGCTGCCTCGGCGAGAGTGATCTCGACGCGACGGCCGGCGACGGTGGCGGTGATGGCGATGTCTTGGGCACCGGCGGCTTCGAGGTAGGACCTCAGGGTCGAGTAGAGCATGTCTGTGGCTCGCTCGGTGCGCGAGACGTTGCCCTGCGGCTTTCCGAGCCGCTGCGCGATCTCGGCCTGGGTCAGGTGCCCGGCCTCACGCACCGTTGCCAGCTGCATCCGGTAGGCGCGGTCGTCGGCGTCGGCCTGCTCGCGCATCTGGGCGATGAGCTCGCGATCTTCGTCGGACAACGCGTCCATGCGAGCCTGGATCTCGGTAGAGCGGTCGGTGAACCGCAGGTTCTTCGTCATCGCTCCTCAGCCTCTTTCTGGTGCAGGTACTTCTCGATGGCCTGGTCGGCCCTGGTGCCGACCGAGTCGTAGAACACGTCGCCCATGCGGGCCTTGTCGTTGGCAAACAGGGCGATCACTGCGTGCCCACGGTCCGGGAACCACACGATCGTGCGCACCGCCTTGCCCGCGACGTACGGGTGCGACAGCCGCCAGACCAGGTGGTCGCGCGACTGCCGGACCCTCTTCAGGCCGACCGACTCCTCGACAGGCTCCCCGTCGAGACCTCCGAGGATGCCCAGCTGGAACATCACGATCCGTCGCGAAAGAGCAGCATCCTCGTCCCCAGCCTCGACCTGCTCGTCGAGACGGTTGAGCATCTGCTCGAACTCGTCGGTCCAGTCGATCAGCGCAACGTCAGTATATCATCAATGATAGTCTGGCTGCACGTCTTCTCCTCCCCCATCCTCTCGCCGGGGACCTCATAGCGGAGCGGAGGTCCCGTCGGCTGGTCGGTGCTTGTCGCTCGCCTCGGCTACCCCGGGTTCCGTCTGCACGATCTACGGGCTTCTGCGGTGACGAACTACCTCGACGCCGGGGTTCCGGTCCACGTCGTGCGGGACATCGCTGGTCACAATGACATCAGCGTGACGGACAAGTACGCCCGGCGGCACACCAGCGCGCTGAGCCTTGCGGCCGAGTCGTTGGCCGACTACCTGGGCCGTGGCGGGCAGACTGGCGGGCAACCGTCGGGTGCGACGCGAGACAGGACGGCCCAGTGAGACACACCGTGCCTGGTGAGGCCGTTGGAGCCCCCTGTCGGATTCGAACCGACGACCTGCTGTTTACAAGACAGCTGCTCTGACCGTCTGAGCTAAGGAGGCGCAGGCCTAG
>WRCL01000140.1 GCA_009783975.1 Micrococcales bacterium | reverse complement strand
GGGTGGTCGATCGGGAGCCACTTTTCGACCCTCGACCAGACCTGGACGGTGTACGCCTACGCGTTGGCTGGTGAGACGGTGACGTTCACCACCGTGGTCGGTGAGCAGTCCTCGAGCGCCGGGCACATGTACTGGGTGGAGGTCCGTGACCCTGCCGGGACGGTCGTGGCCCACGACGACGACGCGGTCGGCGGTCCCACCCCGTACTCGTTCCAGGTCGTGGCCCCCGCGGCCGGGGTGTACTCGGTGACCTGGGGTGTGAGCACCGCGGGCACCGCCTCGCAGCCGAACTACATCACCGAGTGGCACCTGACGGTCTCCTCAGGTGGTGTGCCGCGCACCGGGCGGGTGTGGTCGCGGACGTTGAACCTGACCCAGCGGGACCTGCGTGACAACACCGACCTGCACATGTGGGTCGTGCTGCCGTCCGGGGCGTTGTACAAGATGACGTTGTTCAACTACAACGGGTGGGGTTCGGAGTTCACGTTCAGCTCTACGGGCAACCGGCAGGTGGGCCAGTGCGTGGCTGCGTACACCTCGTGGTCGTCGTTGGCCGTCGACGCTGCGGCGGGCCGTGACGTGTACGCGTTGCCCTCGGAGGAGTGTGGGCAGTTCTACAACATCTTCGTGTCGATGCCAGATGTTGGTGTGCTGCCCGCGCAGGCCACCGACCCGTTGACCGGGAACACCATGTCGGTCATGCCCGACTACCAGGCCCCGGGCAAACCAGTGGTCACCTGGACACGTGCTGGGGGGATGGCCGCACCGTTCGCCGGCACGTTCTCAGTGACCACCCAGCACTATGTGGGATCATATTTCTTAGAGATCGACACGAACTCCAACGGCTCCTACGACGACGCGGTCGACCTGGCCATCCCCTTCACTGCGGTCGACGCCACGACGACACGGACGTTCGTGTGGGACGGGCGCGACGCAGCAGGCAATGTCGTCACCGACATCTCAGCGGTGAACTCTGCCCGCGTCCGGCTGCAGACCACCGACGAGCTCCACGCGGTCATGGTCGACTCGGAGTACATGGACGGGCAGCAGTGGGAGAAGATCATCGGGGCGCCTGGGACGATGGGGATGCAGTCCCTGGCCTGGGACGACACCTTGATCGGCCAGTCGCTGACCACCCGGTACGGCGACGTGTCCCCGGCGGTGGTCGCCACGGGTGCTGAGGGGTATGGCAAGACCAGCCCGACGCACTCGTGGGGCGCCGACAACGGGGTGAACGTCCTGGCGAACTACTGGGGTGACAACTCCAACATCGACACATGGGCGTTCACCGACCTGTCGAGCGTGGACGACCCTGACCTGTACGGCACGGGCATCGACGTGTCGGTACCCCGGCTGACCGTGCGCACCGTCCCAGGCACCGACCTGGTCAGCGCCCCAGGCCAGCAGGTGCACTACGACGTGGTCGTGTCGAACGTCGCCGCGATGACGCTGAGCAACATCGCGGTGACGGTCGCGAGCTTCGCGGGGTCCGGGCCGGCCCCGCAGGTGGCATGCCCGGCCACGGTCCTCGTCGGCGGGGCCCATATGGTGTGCACCGCCACATACACCACGCGGGTGGCGGACGTCACTGCCTCGCGCGTCCTGCGCCTGACGACAACAGCGGTGGGGACAGGCACTGACGGGGTCGCCGAGACGGCCTACGCGGTCAACGCCAGCGGCGCCTATGTCGACCCCGACTCGACGGTGCTCGCCTCGACCCAACCACCGCAGCCGTTGTCGGGGTCCGTGGTCCCCACGGCTGGGATGACCTTGCGCAAGACGGCCGCCTTCGCTGTGGCTGGTCAGCGCGAGGCTGGTGACATGGTCAGCTACAGCTTCGTCGTGGCCAACACCGGCACTGTCGCCCTGCACGGCCTTGCCGTGCTCGACCAGCTGCACGGGTTGTCCGCGGTCAGCTGCCCGCTGACGACGCTCAACCCCGGGCAGGGCACAACCTGCACCGCCTCGTACGAGCTGACCCAAGACGACGTCGACGCTGGTGTGGTCGACAACAGCGCCACCGCCGCCGCGAGCGCACCAGGCGCGCAGGTGCACGCGGTCGCGGTCAACAACGTCGGGGCGCCGGTCCCCGACCTGTCAGCCCCAGGCGACCCCACCCGGGCGTCGTTGCACTCGGTGGCCCGGCTCAACCTCGCACCAGCCCCAGAGCTGGCCGTCAGCGTCACCGTCGACCGCACGAGCGTCCCGCCGGTACCGGGGGAGAAGCTCACATACACGTTCACCGTGACCAACACCGGCAACACGACGCTGAGCGACCTCACGCTCGACGACACCCGCGTCCCGGGCCTGGCCTTCGGCACCTGGCCGGGGGTGCCAGGGACCCTCGCCCCTGGTGAGACGATCATGGCGACCGGGTCGTACCGCGTCACCCAGGCTGATGTCGACGCAGGCGAGGTTGCGAACACGACAACCGCCACCGCGCACGACCACACAGGTGCGACGCTGACCAACCAGGCGGCTGCGAAGGTCACGATCGCGGGCAGCGCAACGCTCACCGTGGTCAAACGGGCCTCGTCCACACCGACCTCCCCCACCCCTGGCGCGCTGGTCCAATATGTGTTCACCGTCACCAACACTGGCGACGTCACGTTGCACAACGTGGGGATCAGCGACGACAACCTCCCCGCCGTGACGTTCGGGACGTGGCCAGCAGAGCCGAACGTCTTGGCTCCTGGGCAGTGCGTCGTCGCCACGGGGACATACGCCCTCACGCCAGCGGACGTCTCAGCCGGGTCCGTGTCGAACACCGCCGACGCGGTCGCCCTGGCTCCCGACGACAGCTCGGTGCGTGCCACCTCCGGGTTGGTGTGGTGGCCGGGGGTTCCCGAGCCGTCGCTCATCATGACCAAGACCCCGACGGCCGGCGAGATCACCGGAGCCCGCCCGGGGGACCTGGTGACCTACACCTTTGTCGTGACGAACAACGGCACGACGGACCTCACAGGTGTGGCCATCACCGACCCGGTGCTCAGCGCCCCCGCGACGTTCGGGACCTGGCCAGCGACCCCAGGCACACTGTCGCCGGGCCAGTCGGTGGTCGCCACCGGCAGCCACGGGCTCACCCAGGGCGACATCGACGCCGGGATCGTGCACAACACGGCCACTGTCTCAGCCTCAGGTCCGGTCACTGCCACTGCGCAGGCGACGGTCGTGCTCGTGGCGGCCCCTGGGCTGGCGCTGACCACGACGGCCCCGGACCTCAGTGGCGCACGCCCCGGTGACGAGGTGGACTACACCTTCACGATCACCAACACCGGCAACGTGACCATCGACGCGATCGACCTCGTCGCATCCCCGGCCGACGACCTGCTCGCCGGGCCCTGGCCGGGCGCGAGCGGCACGCTGGCGCCGGGCGAGTCGGTGACCTTCACCGGCACCTACACCATCACCCAGGACGACCTGGACGCTGGTGGGGTGCTGGACATTGCCCAGGTGGGCGGGTCAGTACCTGCCACAGGCGGGCACGGGTCGCAGATCACCTCGACGTTCTCCCCGACGACGTTCGCTCCCGAGCTGGAGCTGACGAAGACCGCGAACCTGGCGAACCTCGCCGACGCCATGGTCGGCGACGAGGTGGAGTACGGGTTCGTCATCACCAACACCGGCACGGTGACGATGACCGGGGTGCAGATCGACGACGCGATGATCCCTGGCGGGGTGGACTACGGTCCATGGCCGACGACCCCTGAAGAGCTCGCCCCCGGCGAGTCGGTGACCGCCACAGCGCTGCACGTGCTGACCCAGACCGAGATCGACTCAGGGACGCTGGTCAACGACGCGGCGGCCAACGGCACCGCGCCGGAGCGGATCCAAGGCCCGCCGGTGCTGGTCCCACCAGCACCTGGTTCGTGGACCCTTGGCCTGCCTGCCTCTCCTGGGCTGGACCTGGACACCCCGTTCGACGTGGAGATCCCTGCGCACGCCAGGCCCGGTGACCACGTGTACTTCCGGTTCGTCGTCACCAACACCGGGAACGTGACGATCAACGGTGTGCAGGTCACCGACAACCTGCCGGGGATCGACCTGACCGCATGTGCGTGGGAATGGCTGGCACCTGGCGAAGAAGTCGTGTGCGAAGGTGTGTACACGCTCACCGCCGCCGATATCGCAGCCGGGTATGTCGTCAGCTCGGCCCGGGTCGGTGCCCAGCTCCCTGGCGGGGCTGCCCTGGCCAGCGAAGAGGTCGTGACCGTGCGGTTCCGCGGGGAGGACCCCGGTGGTGACGACGACGATGACGATCCCGACGGGGACAAAGACGACGACAAGGACAAAGACCGGGACAAGGACAAAGACGGGGACAAGGACGGCGGCAAAGACAAAGACGGGGACAAGGACGGCGACAAGGACGGTGACGGCGACCGCGACAAGGACGGCGACCGCGACCGCGACCGCGACAGGGACACCGACCGCGACAAGGACGGTGACCGCGACAAGGACACCGACCGTGACCGCGACAAGGACGCTGACGGCGACCGTGACCGTGACCGTGACACAGACGACGGCCGCGACGTCGACCACGACACAGACCGCGACCACGACCTGGACCGCGACCGTGACACCGACCGCGACCGCGACAACGCCAAGAGCGCCGATGGCGGCACGGACAAACCCGTGGGTCCAGCAGACCAGGCGAAACACACGCTGGCGCCGACCGGCATCACCTGGGGTGCTGTGTTGCTCTCCATCGTCTTCCTCATGGTCGCAGCCGGGGTCGGCGCTGTGGCCGTGCGTGAGCGCCGGACGGTTCGGTAGCGCCTGGCCGCGTCGGGAGCCTCGCACCCCGACGGTCGGCAGTGGCAACGGCCAGACCTGCTGCGTGAACAATCGGTCGACAGGGAAAATAAATGTCCCACCAGCACGGTTGTGGGACGGCTGCCGCCGGGCTGGTTCTGCTCCCACCCGGTTGCGCAGGTTGTCGTCGTCGAGATAGTTCGCCCCGTGAATTATCTGCCTGACCAGCACAGACCGCTCGTGTCCTGCGCCGGAGATCCGGTGGACAAGAAGGCGGCGTAAGACGTGGTGCATCGCAAGGCGGACAGCAGCGCCATCGCGACTGACGACAACGCCGCGAGGTGCCGCGGCTGGCGTGTTGCGCCTGCGGTGCCCATGTCGCGTGGCGGACGCAAAAAGGCCCCGACGCGGGCACGGTGTCGACAGAACACCTCGACCACATTGTCTGGAAAAGGGCGGCAGATGTGCTGCGCCCGATTCGTCCATCACCCGTCTGGCCGAGCTGTTGTCGCGGGTGACCTCGCGGACAAATGACGGGACGAATCGGGAGACATTAGGAGCGTAGCCCCACGATCCGGACAACGGCGCTTCGTCGCCCGGCGGCGACCAGCCCGAATACAGTGCGAGAACTAGCGCCATTGTTTTGCCAAAGTACCATGTCATTGTTAGCGGCACTCGCGGCTGACATCGGTATTGTCTTCTTTGTGCGTCGACGTTGTCGGTGTGCTGGGAGGTTGGGCTTCCATGGCGAGAGCGGGTGGCGGTGCAGCGCCTACGGGCGCGCCAGCGCCGGCTGCCGTCATCCCTCGGCGTGGCGCCCGGCGGAGCCTGCAGTGGACCACGTTGTTCCTGGCCGTGGTGGTCGGGCTGGCCGGTGTCGTGGGGGTGGTGCAGTCCTCGCGTGCTGAGACGTTGACCAATGGGGGGTGGTCGATCGGGAGCCACTTTTCGACCCTCGACCAGACCTGGACGGTGTACGCCTACGCGTTGGCTGGTGAGACGGTGACGTTCACCACCGTGGTCGGTGAGCAGTCCTCGAGCGCCGGG
>WRCL01000139.1 GCA_009783975.1 Micrococcales bacterium | reverse complement strand
TTCTCCGCGACAGTGTCCACATTGCCACTCTACCAGCAACTATGCAGATATGCAATCACGCCACTCTTCTCCGACCGATGGATGTGCGACGCTGCCATCGCGGACAGTGCCGCCGGACGAGGTACCAACCAAACCAACGGCATCCAGGCGTGGGAGGTCGCCGTACTCTCCCTCGCCCATCCTGTCGAGCGAGACAACCAGCGGGCCCTGGCTGCAGCGCACGCTGAGCTCCACGACGTCGTCCCACGGCTCACCTCCGGCGACCCCGTCAGGCTCGTCGGCGCCGGCGGGACGACAGTCGTCAGCTGGGGTGCTCTCGTGGAGGCATGCCGTCGCACGCAGACCTGCGCAAGCGTCACCGGGGTCGCTGGGTAGGGTGGGTGGCATGTCGACGTCTGGAGTGCCTGTCCGTGTCCGGTTCTGCCCGTCCCCGACGGGGACCCCGCATGTGGGGCTCATCCGCACATGCCTGTTCAACTGGGCTTATGCCCGCAACACGGGGGGCACGTTCGTGTTCCGTATCGAGGACACCGACGCGGCGCGGGACTCGGCGCAGTCGTACGACCAGCTGCTCGAGGCGTTGCGGTGGCTGGGGCTGGACTGGGACGAGGGGGTCGAGCGCGGGGGGCCGTACGAGCCGTACCGGCAGTCGCAGCGGATGGACCTGTACGCCGACGTCGCCGCGAAGCTGCTGGCTGGAGGGTACGCGTACGAGTCGTACTCGACACCCGAGGAGGTCGAGGCCCGGCACAAAGCCGCTGGTCGCGACCCCAAGCTCGGGTACGACGGGTTCGACCGGGACCTGACCGACGCGCAGGTCGCCGCGTACCGGGCGCAGGGGCGCCAGGCGGTGCTGCGCATACGGATGCCCGCCACCGACGTGACGTTCCACGACCTGGTGCGCGGACCGGTGACGTTCCGGGCCGGGTCGGTGCCTGACTACGTCATCGTCCGCGGCAACGGCGACCCCCTGTACACGCTGGTCAACCCCGTCGACGACGCGGCGATGAAGATCACGCACGTGCTGCGCGGCGAAGACCTGCTCTCCTCGACCCCGCGGCAGGTCGAGCTGTACCAGGCGCTGGTCGCCCTGGGGCTGGCCGACGCCGTCCCGCAGTTCGGGCACCTGCCGTACGTCATGGGGGAGGGCAACCGTAAGCTGAGCAAACGTGACCCTGAGTCGAACCTGTTCACGCACCGCGAGCGCGGCTTCACCCCTGAGGGGCTGCTGAACTACCTGGCGCTGCTGGGTTGGTCCATCGCCCCCGACCGTGACGTGTTCACCACTGACGAGCTCGTCGCCGCGTTCGACATCGCCGACGTCAACCCCAGCCCGGCGCGGTTCGACCTGAAGAAAGCCGAGGCGATCAACGCCGCCCACCTGCGGATGCTTGCCCCTGACGACTTCCGTGACCGCCTCGTGCCATACCTGCACGCCGGTGGGTTGGTCACCGCCGCGTCCTACGCCGACCTGGACGCACCGGCCCGCGCGCGCCTGGACGCCGGCGCGCCACTGGTCCACGAGCGTATGACGCTGCTCGGCGAAGCAGTCGGGATGCTCGGGTTCTTGTTCACCGCCGACGCCGACCTCGTCATCGACGACGACGCCCGTGCAGCGCTGCGCGAGGAGACCGCGACCGTGCTCGACGAGGCCGCCCGGGTGCTCGCGCAGGTGCCCCAGACGTTCACCGCCGCCGACACCCACGAAGCTTTGTCCGCTGCGTTGGTCGAGGGCCTGGGCATCAAACCCCGGTTCGCGTTCACGCCGTTGCGTGTGGCGGTCACCGGTCGTCGGGTCTCCCCGCCGTTGTTCGAGTCCATGCAGATCCTCGGCAAGGCCTCGGTCCTGGCCCGCGTGGCGTCCTTGCGCGCGGCAGTGTGACCCGCACGCCTGGTGCAAGGCTGCGCACCCTGGCGACACAACCAGGCCGAGAGACAACCATGGTGCTCCCAGAACAAGACGTGCTGCGGATGTGGTGGGAGCACCACAACCTTGGAGGCCGTGATGAGAACCCATGTCTTGCCCCGTCTGGTCGGGGCGCTGACCGTCGTCGTCGCCAGCGCGGCGTTGTTCGCAGGCTGCTCGTCGGACGCGGCCTCGTCGGGAAAGGCCGACTACGGCGGTGCGTACGAACCGCAGGTGGCAGAGCGACCGCCTGACGACGCTATGGCCGAAGCCGACTACGAAGCTCCCGCGCAACCTGCACCCGGCGGTGCCGGACACGCAGAACCTCAGCCTGACCGCCAGGTCATCCAGACCGGGCGGATGACGTTGACGACCGACGACCCGGTCGCGACGGTGCCTGATGTGGTCACCTTGGTGCGCGCCCAGGGTCGCGACGCGCGGGTGGACTCGCACAACGAGAGCGCTGCCCATGGTGACCGCGGCGGTTCGGCGACCCTGACTGTCCGGGTCCCGGCCGACCGGCTGGAGGCCACCATCGACGAGCTGAAGAAGATGGGCGAGATGACCTCGTTGACCCTCACCGTCGAGGACGTCACCGGGACGGTCCAGGACCTCGACGCGCGGATCGGTGCGCAGCAGGTCTCGGTGGACCGGATGACCGCGGTGCTCGCCGCGGCGCAGACCACTGCGGACATCATCGCTGCTGAGTCCGCGCTCACCGCACGCCAGTCCCAGCTGGAGTCGATGGTGGCCCAGCGCAACCGCATCGCCGACCAGGTGTCGTTGTCGACCTTGACCATCTACATCACCACGCCCGAGGACGCAGAAGAGATCACCGACGACGACTCGTTCGGCGCCGCGCTGGCCCGCGGCTGGGGTTCGCTCACCGGGACCGTGCGGACGGTGGCCCTGGCCCTGACCGTGGCGTTGCCGTGGCTGGTCGTCGCTGGCCTGGTCACCGCTGCGCTCGTGCTCGGGTGGCGCCGCCGGATCCGCCGGGCGCGGACCCGCGCCGCAGCTGCCGCACCTGACCTGGCACCGCCGGCACCGCAGTCGGGCGCGAAGTAGCCATGGCAGGCCCGGGGGAACCGTCTCCATCGTCCCCGGGCCTGTCATGGTCCCCGCGGGGTCACAACCGTGGCACTGTGTCCGTTTTGGGTCTAAATAGTGGCCCCGTGGACCCGTCGTGATTGCTACCGTCTGTGCCAACGTCGCCGAGACGTCGACCACGGGACCCAGAGGCACGGATGCACGAACAACTCGCGCAGTACGTCCAGACGGCCGCCGCCCACCGCGACGGAGTGCGCCTGCTGCACCAGCTGCGCGCTGCCCTGGGCCGCGCGCAGTGGTTGCCGTACCCGGAGCGGCGGATGCTCGTTGGTGAGATCCAGCGCCAGCAGGCTGACGTGCGCCGGTTCGAGGCGCAGCTGAACCTCGAGCCGACAGCGACGTCGATGATCGAAGCGCTCGTCGACGAGGCCCTCGCCGACGTCACACATGAAGGCGCCCCAGCCGACCCGGACAAGCTCGTCGACGCGGTCGTCATGGTGCTTGCCCGTCCTGGGCACCCCCCGTTGCCGTCCGACTACCCGGTCGGGGTGATCCACCTGCCGACCGTCGAGCCGCGCCTGACCCGTGAACGTGTCCAGAACCTGGTCACCGAGTCGCTGAGCGCGAAGACCAGCTCGTCGTGACCAGGCGCGCCGTCGCGTGAGGTCTAGGCTTGGGTCGTGCGCGTCGCAAGGTTCACCCAGGGTTCGGACCCCCGGTATGCGTTGGTCGACGGTGACGAGCTCGTCGTCATCGCTGGCGACCCGATCTACACCCCGGTCACGCCGACCGGTGAGCGCGTCCGGCTCGACGACGACGGGGTGCGTCTGCTCGCGCCGGTGATCCCGCGGTCCAAAGTCGTCGCCGTCGCCCGCAACTACGTCGCGCACGCCGAAGAGATGCAGGTCGAGGTGCCGACGCGTCCGTTGCTGTTCTTCAAGCCGAACACCTCGGTCGTCGGACCAGACGACCCGGTCGTGGTGCCGCAGTGGTCGCAGCGCGTCGAGCACGAAGGTGAGCTCGCGGTCGTCATCGGCAAGGTCACCAAAGACGTCTCACCGGAGGCGGCGGCGGCACACGTGTTTGGGTACACCTGCGCCAACGACGTCACGGCCCGCGACGTGCAGCGTGCTGAGGGGCAGTGGGCCAGGGCCAAGGGGTTCGACACCTCGTGCCCGCTGGGTCCGTGGATCGTGCCAGACCTGGACGTCGACGACCTCGAGGTCACCGTCCGGGTCAACGGTGAGCAACGCCAGCACGGGCGCACCTCGCAGATGGTGTTCGACGTTGCGTACCTGGTTTCCTATGTCTCGGAGGCGTTCACGTTGCTGCCCGGGGACGTCATCCTCACCGGCACCCCCGCCGGGACCGGTCCGCTGGAGCACCGTGACGTCGTCGAGGTCGAGGTCGAACAGATCGGCACCTTGCGCAACCCGGTGCTGCGCCGGTGAACGCCGCGGCGGTGCCTGGCGTCGACATCTGGACCGACGGTGCGTGCAAGGGCAACCCGGGCCCAGGCGGGTGGGGGGCCCTGCTGCGGTTCGGCGCCCGGGAGAAAGAGCTGTTCGGCGGCGAGGCTGGCACGACGAACAACCGTATGGAGCTCACCGCGGTGATCGAGGCGTTGCGTGCGCTGAACCGTCCGTGCCAGGTGGTCGCACATGTCGACTCCACGTACGTGATGAACGGTGTCACCCGGTGGATGGCAGGCTGGAAACGCAACGGGTGGAAGACCGCCGCGCGCCAACCGGTCGCCAACCAAGACCTGTGGCAGCTGCTCGACACCGAGCTGGCGCGCCACCAGGTGGCATGGGTCTGGGTCAAAGGCCACGCTGGCGACCCGGGCAACGAACGTGCCGACGCCCTGGCCAACCGTGGTGTCCCGTCGGTGTGACCCCAGCGCGGTCCTCGCACGCCGCACGGTGGTGCGCAGTGCGCACAGACGTCTACTCGTCGTGATTGACTCACATGCACGCCGCCACGTCAGAAAAACCGACAGATCGTCATCCCTCCGGGCACTTCCGGGCGACACAGGTCGTCAGTAGGCTCAGATGTCTGATTCGAGAGGCTTGGGGTGTTGGTCCCAGGGAAAGGGGTTTGATGTGGTTGCGGTCGACGGGTGGGCTGCCAGTGTGCGCACTGGTGCGGTGCCCAGGTACAAGATGCGCACCGCCAACGCGGTTGACAGCGACGTTCTCCAGCTCGACAGCTACCGCAAGGCGTTCGAGCTCATCGTCACCACGGCTGAACCGCCGTCGACCGTAGGGCTGTACGGGGCGGTCGGCTCGGGAAAGACCTCGTTCATGCGCCGGGTCCAGGCAGACCTGCACAGCGCCGACCCTGCCCCACGTGGCGACGGAGCAGGCCGGGCCGCCCGCAGGGCCAGGGCCTGGGGCGACGGTGTCGACGACGTCGGGCACTTCCAGACGGTGTGGTTCGACCTGTGGGAGCACGAGTGGAGCTCGGCTCCGGTCGTCGCGATGCTCAACGTCGCCCGTGAAGAGATCGCCAGCGAGTTGGCTGAGCGGATCCGCGCACAGCAGAAGAGGGGTCCGCTCTCGCCGTTCTGGCAGAAGATGCGGCGTCGGCTCGCCGCGCTGGTCGAAGACACCCGGCTCGTCGAGCTCGCGGCAGCGCTCGGGGGGGCCGGCCGCCCTGACCTTGACGACGACGCAGAACGCCTGGAGGTCTCGGTCCGCCGCGCGGCCGCGTCGCGCACACCAGTCCCAGGGGCCTTGGAACGTTCCCGCGACACGCACAGAGAACAGTTCCGCCTGCTCGACGAACAAGCACGCCTGCGCAAGGAGCTCAAAGACGTCGTCGACCAGCTCATCGGTGCCTCGGAGAGGGAAGGCCA
>WRCL01000138.1 GCA_009783975.1 Micrococcales bacterium | reverse complement strand
GGACGAGGTCACTGCGCTCATCGCCGCGACCTGCAAGGACACCGGCACCGAGGTGCTGTTCGTCACCCACGAGATCAACCCGGTGCTCACTTACACCCAACGCGTGGCCTACCTGGGCCCGGCTGGGCACGCCGTCGGGGCGCCGGCCGACGTGCTCACCTCGCAGAACCTCACCAGGCTGTACGGCACGACGATCGACGTCATCGAAGCCCAGGGCCGGCTCATCATCGTCGGCGACGACCACGTCCACCACACCAACCAGGACGAGCGATGACACTGACGACGGTTGCCGCCGACGGCTGGTGGACCCAGCTGTGTGACTTCAGCGACTACGGCGAGATGGTCGTGCTCGTGCACGGGTCGATCATCGCCGGGGCGCTGCTCGCCCTCGTCGGGGGGCTGGTCGGGGTGTTCGTCATGCAACGCGACCTGGCGTTCGCGGTGCACGGGGTCTCTGAGCTGTCGTTCGCCGGGGCGGCTGCGGCGCTGCTGCTCGGTATCGACGTCGCGGTCGGGTCTGTTGGCGGGTCACTGGTCGCAGCGCTGGTGATCGGGGTGCTCGGCCAGCGTGCCCGCGACCGCAACTCGGTCATCGGGGTGCTCATGCCCTTCGGCCTGGGGCTGGGGGTGCTGTTCTTGGCCCTGTACCCCGGACGTGCGGCGAACAAGTTCGGCCTGCTCACCGGCCAGATCGTCTCGGTCGACTCGGCCCGGGTCACGACGATGGCCATGCTCACCGTCGTCGTCGTCGCCGGCCTGGCCCTGGTGTGGCGGCCTTTGACGTTCGCCAGCGTCGACCCCGACGTCGCCACGGCCCGCGGCGTACCTGTGCGTGCGTTGTCGTTGGTGTTCATGGTGCTGCTCGGGGTGGCTGTGGCCATGGCGGTGCAGATCGTCGGGGCGTTGCTCGTGCTGTCGCTGCTCATCACCCCCGCGGCCGCCGCGGTGCGCCTGACCGCCTCGCCGGTGTGGGTCCCGGTGCTGTCGGTGGTGTTCGCCGAGGTCGCGGCGGTCGGTGGGATCTTGCTCGCCCTGGGCTCGTCGGTGCCCATCAGCCCGTACATCACGACGATCTCGTTCATCATCTACCTCGTCGCCCGCCGCGTGGGAACTGTGCGTTCGCGGGGCCGCCGCACAGCCGGTGCGCCAGCCGCCGAACCTGCCCCGGCGCACTAGGCCGTTCGGGTGTTGTCCGTCGGGGGCGGGGACGGGCAGAGCCGAACACGAGACGCCGTCGGCTGCCACGACCGGCATACGTGGCCGGGCACCGCGCGGTGCGGGCAGGCGCGGCCTCGTGCGTGCACAAGAACACCAGATACCTGGGATGACCCGCCGGCCCACCCGTGCCGCCCACCGTGCGCACGGCACTACCCAGGGGAGCGACGCAGCGGAAAGACGCCCGCCGACGACGCTGTCAAACCCGACGACGATCGCTGTCATGCCAGACAGCACGCTGAGAAAGACTGCGCTACGGTCTGGCGCGTGAGCAGCCTAGATGACGTGATGGAGTCAGTCCTTCGTGAGGTCGAAGGAGGGCTCGGGTGTGCAGTGGCGGACCTGCGCGACGGAGGGCTGATCGGGGTGGCCCAGCACGTGCCGTACTTCACGCCTGAGTACATCGAAGCGATCGCCACCGCGTCAGTGCAGATGTTCCGTGGGCCGACGGTCCACCACGTCGAAGACCTCATCACGGCCAGCCGTGGGGACCCGAGCGAACGCCTCGTCGAAGAGATGCAGATGACCACGCGCAACACCATCCACTTCATGATGGTCATGCCCAACCACCCCGAGGCGCTGGTCGTGCTCATCACCACACGCGGCACCTCGCTGGGGATGGGGTGGGCGGCGACCCGGCGCTCGGTCATCGACATCGAACCCATCCTCGACGAGATGTCGCAGGTGCAACGATGAAGATGCCTCCAGGCACGGGCCGGCAGGAGGCAGAAGCCCTCGCGCACGACGTCCCGGCGGACCGGTACGACCGTGTCGTGCGCCTGGCACAGGCGATCTTCGGCGCACCGATCGCCGCGTTGAACCTCATCGGCAACGACTCGCAGTTCACCGTCGCGTCCGTCGGTATCCCCACAGGCGAGATGCCGGTCGAGGACTCGGTCTGCCGCGTGACCGTCCTGCAAGACGAGATCCTCGAGGTCCGCGACCTGCGCGAGGACGACCGGTTCTCCTACATCCCGGCTGTGGCCGGCCCGCCGCGGGTCCGCTTCTACGCCGGGTTCCCCGTGCGCGGCCAGAGCGGGCGGAACGTCGGGGCCTTGTGCATCCTCGATTTCGTGCCGCGGACTCTGGGCCGCCAGCAGCGTGAGATGCTCGCCGACCTTGGCGCGCTGCTCGAACGTGAGCTCGCCGTCCAAGAAGAGATGGAGCTGGCTGGGCAGGTCCAACAGCTCATGCTGCCCACATCAGCGCCAGACATCGCTGGTGTCGAGGTCGCCGGACGTGTGCAGCCCGCCCGCGAGGCCGGTGGCGACTACTTCGACTGGTTCGCCGTCGAACCGCCCGACGGCGGCGCCAAACGGCTCGAGGTCGTCCTCGGCGACGTCATGGGCAAAGGCCTGGCCGCCGCCCTCATCGCATCTGAGGTGCGCGCGGTGCTGCGTGGGCACTCGCGGTACACCGACGTCAGCGACGCTGTCGCACGCACGTCGACAACCACCCACCACGACCTTGAGGCCAACAACCGGTTCTCGACGTTGTGGGTGGCCCAGCTGTACCCGTCGACCGGTGTGATCGACTACGTCGACGCAGGTCACGGGCTGGCGATCATCGCCTCGCAGCGCGGGTACCGCCGGTTGTACCAAGAGTATGTGCCGTTGGGCGCCCCACTGGAGGACGACTGGGTCAAGGCCACGGACGTCTTGGCCCCCGACGAGCTGCTCATCATCGTCTCCGACGGAGTGTTCGACGTGTTCGACGACTCGTTCGAGGCGGCCGAGGCCAAGCTGCACGCCATCTTGGACCCCACGTTGACCTGCCGGCAGATCGTCGACCGCATCGTCGACTTCGCCGTGTCCCACGCGGCAACCGACGATGTCACGGCTCTTGCCGTCAGGCGGGTGGCCCCGTCCCCGCAACCCGCAGCCGCGGCAGCCTGATCGAAGACGAAGGAGCACTCTGATGAGCTTCGAGGAGACCGACCAGGGCACATATGTGGTGCTCACACCCGAAGGCAAGTTCAACCTCGTCTCGGCACCGTTGTTCACCGCGCGGGTCGACGACCTCGTCGCCGCGGACAAGGCCCGCCTGGTCGTCGACCTGCACGCGGTCGACTTCATCGACTCCTCTGGCCTGGGCGCGCTCATCGGCGGGCTGAAGAAAGCGCGCGGAAACGACGGTGACCTGCGCGTCGCCGCCGCGGGCAGCCAGGTGCTCGCGGTGCTCAAGCTGACGAACCTCGACCGGATCCTCTCCCCGTACCCAACGGTCGAAGAGGCGCGCCATGACTGGTGACGCCGCGCCAGGGTATGAGCTGGAGGGGTTCGCGGTGCCCGACCAGCTCGATGCCGTCCACACCTTGCTGGCACAAGCCGTCGAGGAGCACCCCAGTCTCGACCCGATGGACGTCATGCTGTTCGAGACAGCAATCATCGAGATCGCCAACAACGTCGTCGAATATGGGCGGCCCGCAGGCGAGGTCCGGTGGAAGTTCACCATCCGGGTTCGCGAGGACGAGATCGAGGCCGAGCTTGATGACACCGGCCAGGTGTTCACGCCCGCACAAGGCAAGGCCATGCCCGGGGAAGACGCCGAAGGCGGACGCGGGCTGCCCATCGCTGAGGCCCTGCTCGACCAGATCGAGTTCAGGCGGGTGGACGACACGAACCACTGGCACATGGTGCGGCGGCTGGGCCAGACCCCGCCAGGCTGAGCACCGCCGGTTGTGCGGCACGGGGCGTGCCACCCGGTACGCGCCCAGCATCACAGGTCAGGTCCGAACAGCTGGAGGTTGACGGTGGTTTCTCCGACACAACCTGTCACCGCACGCCACGGGCATCGGCTGTAGACCATGTCCGGGATCACACCTATCTCGTACGACGTCACCGCGACGCAGCTCACGACGTTGGCCACCGACGGCAGCGCGGTCCTGTCCCCCGGGAGCACCGCGCCTACCAGCGAGTCTGCGACTGAGTCGACAGCCGCGTCGACGTCGCAGACGACGAGCGACTCGACCTCGGCGAGCCAGTCGACGAGCACGAGCGGCTCGACCAGCCAGTCGACCAGCACGAGCGGTTCGACCTCGACGAGCGGTTCTGCAGCAGCCGCGACCACCGCTGCGTCGCTGACCCCGAGCGAGTCGGCGAGCCTGTCTGCGTCGACATCGCTCAGCCAGAGCGAGTCGACGAGCGCGTCGTTGTCGGCCTCGACCAGCCAGAGCGAGTTCCTCAGCCAGTCCACCTCCGTCAGCCAGGCAATCTCCAACAACGGTGGCGGGAGCGTCGTCGGGTCTCAGGTCGGTTCGTCGAGCAGCCGCCCCACCGGCACACAGATCCCATCCAACGCGACCACGACGACGGACCTGTCCGGATATGGCGCACCTGGTTTTACCCTCACCCCCCAGGGTGGGTCAGGCAACTGGATCGTCACAGCGCACGGCGTCCCTCCCGGGACGGTCCTGACGTTCTACGCCAAGAGCGGCAGCGTCTACACCGAGATATCTATCACCGCGTGGGGCGACGGATCATATTCGATACCCGTGGGAACCCCGAACATGGTCTTCATCTCCACGAACCTCCCGCCGGGCAACAGCCAGTTCGTCTCCACCAGCCAGAGCGAGTCCCAGTCAACCTCGACGAGCCAGAGCCAGAGCCAGTCGACCAGCCAGAGCGTATCGGCAAGCCAGAGCCAGTCGACCAGCCAGAGCACATCGGCAAGCCAGAGCCAGTCAACTTCCGAGCGCATCTCGGCCAGCACGAGCACCTCGACCAGCCAGAGCATCTCTGCCTCGCAGTCCGACGCCGGCTCCCAGAGCAACTCAAGCACCGCATCGGACTCAACGAGCGCATCGACGAGCGCAAGCGAGTCAGCCTCAGCCAGCACCTCAACCAGCGTCAGCGAGTCAGCATCGGCAAGTGCTTCAACCTCTGCCAGCGAATCAACGTCCGAGTCGGCCTCTGCAAGCGAATCGGCATCGGCCAGCGAATCAACCTCGACAAGCCAGTCCGCCTCCGCGTCGACCAGCCAGTCCGAGTCCACCAGCGAGTCGACATCGGCCAGCACATCGACCTCTGCCAGCGAATCAACGTCAGAGTCGGCCTCTGCAAGCGAATCGGCATCGGCCAGCGAATCGACCTCGGAGTCGACGAGCGAATCGACCTCGGCCAGCCAGTCCGACTCGGCATCCACGTCTACCAGCCAGTCCGCCTCGGAGTCAGCCAGCGAGTCGACCTCGACGAGTGCGTCGACGTCCGAGTCCGCGAGCGAGTCGACATCCGCGTCCGCCAGCGAGTCCGCCTCCACATCGACAAGCCAGTCCGAGTCCACCAGCGAGTCGACGTCCGCCTCCACCAGCGAATCAACCTCACAGTCGGCTAGCGCCTCGACCTCGACCAGCGAATCCGAATCAGCATCGACCTCAGCGAGCGAATCGACGTCGGCCAGCGAATCGACATCCGAGTCAGCCAGCGAGTCGACGTCCGAGTGAGCCAGCGAGTCGACCTCGACGAGTGCGTCGACGTCCGAGTCCACCAGCGAGTCGACGTCGGCCTCGACCAGCGAATCAACCTCACAGTCGGCTAGCGCCTCGACCTCGACCAGCGAATCCGAATCAGCATCGACCTCAGCGAGCGAATCGACGTCGGCCAG
>WRCL01000137.1 GCA_009783975.1 Micrococcales bacterium | reverse complement strand
CCACCGCAAGGCTGACCACCTGCTCCACGAGATCGGCTGGCAGCTGCGCTTCACCCCGCGCCAGCCGCGCGGGTCGGTCGTCGTGCTCGACGCCCTCGCCCGGACCGAACCAGCCTGGACCCGCTACCTCGTCGCGTAGCTGGTGGGCGGTTGAGTCTTCTTCGCTTGGGTCGGGCGGTGGGCGGTTGAGCCTTCTTCGCTTTGGTCGGGTCCGGCGGGGGGCACCAGTTCTGCCCGGTCCGCCTTCGGCGGGCTTGATGCCCACCACACCGGAACTGGTGCCCCCCGCCGGGCCCTTGCGAGTCAGGCTCACCTTGGGGGGTCTTGAACTGCCTGCGTGGAGACTTGTGCGTCGAGGTCAACGGTTTGCGTCGAACGACACGTGAAGACACGTGTCGTTCGACGCAAACCGTTGACCTCGACGCACACCCTGCGGTCGGTGGTATGTCAGCCGGGTCAGTTTGGGGGGGTGGAGAACATGCCGGCGAGGTTGGTCCAGCCTCGGGCCAGGCGGGCGGGGACACCGGCGTCGTAGGCGGTGGCGGCGGGGAAGGCGGCGACGAGAGGGGTCGCGTCGGTGCCGACGTGCATGACGACGAGGGTGATGACGGTGTCGCCTGCCTGCCACACGACCGTCCACGGTTGGTACGACACGACGGCGACGGTACGTCCGGCGACGTCAGTCTCGGGCACGGCCGTGACGAGGGCGCGGCTGAGCACGCCACGCTGCTCAGTGACCACGACAACCCCACCATCAGGGGCGACGAGGTCGATCTGCAGGACACCTGAGCGGACCGCGGTCGCGGTGACCACCCACCCGGCTGGCAGGGCGTCGGGCACGACCCAGCCGCGGGCACGCAACGTCGTCAGCTCGGTCGGTCCGCCGACCTGGGCCACGGTGTCGCCGAGCAGCACGCGCTGGCCCGCCTGGTCGACGGGGACGACGTCGGGCTGGGCACCGAGCAAGAACAGCACAGTGACGACCAGGGCAAGGCTGGCCAGGGACCCGGCGGCCCACACCGGGGCGTACCGGGTGCCTGGGCCCGCCGTGCGCAGCGCCCCGTCAAGGCGGGCCTGGGGCTGGCGGGGGCCGGCGAACGGGTCGCCGGGGGTCACAGGTGGGGCGGCGCGCATCGCCAGCAGACGCGAGGTCAGCGCAGGGTCCAGTGGTGGGGTCGTCCACGCGGTGGCGACGAGCAGGTCACGGGCGGCCCGGGCGGCGCGCAGCTCGCAGGCGCACCGGGGGCACGCGGCGACGTGGGCCATGGCGTCGCCGGCCTGGGCCGCAGACAGCTGGCCGTCCGCGAGCGCGCTGATCCGCGAGCCGAGGTGCGTCATACAGGCGCCTCCTCACCCGACCAAGCAGGGCGACGGTGCTCCAGGGCGACGCGCAGCTGGGCGCGGGCACGGTGGATCCGTGACCGCACAGTGCCGAGCTTGACCCCGAGCGTCACAGCGATCTCCTCGTACGACAGCTGCTCGATATCAGCCAGGACGACCGCCGCCCGGTACGCCGGGGGCAGGGCGTCCAAGGCGCGCTGGACGTCGTCGTCGAGGTTCTGGTGCTCGTAGCGGCGCTCGGGAGACTCCTCAGGGGACTGGGCGCCAAAACCGTCGGCGTCGTCGCCCATGAGCTCGAAGTGCACCTTGGACCGGCGGCGGGCCGAGTCCAAGAAGAGGTTCGTCGTGATCCGGTGCAACCAGCCCTCGAACGTCCCCGGTGAGTACGTGTGCAGCGAGCGGAACACCCGCAAGAACGTCTCCTGGGTGAGGTCCTCAGCGTCCTGGAGGTTCCCGGTGAGCCGGTACGCCAGCCGGAACACCCGCGCGGAGTGCTCGGTGACGATCTGCTCCCACGTCGGCGGGCACCACGACACCGGGCCCGCCTGGGGGCTGACGATCTCGCCGGTGGTCGCGCTCATACCCCCATGATTCCACGTACGTGGGCGAAAATCACCTGATCGTCCGTGAACGTCCTGTTCGTAGACGCGGGCGGGTCGTTGTTACGCTGGCGCTGGCCGCTGTGATCCCCGAGTCTTGAGAGCTGTGATGCCCACCGACAAGGCCCAGTCGTGGTTCTACTGCGAAGAGAGCATCACCGAGGACGACGTCCTCGCCGAAGCCCGTGAACGCGCCGAAGAGCTTGGTGCCGAACCGGTGAGCCCAGCCACCGGCGCCCTGCTCGGGCTGCTGGCCCGGGCCACCAGTGCCCGTGCCGTCGTCGAGATCGGCACCGGCACCGGTGTCGGCGCCGTGCACCTGCTGCGTGGGATGCCCGACGACGGGCTCCTGACCACCATCGACGTGGAGGTCGAGCACCAGCGTGCCGCCAAAGAAGCCTTCACCCAGGCCGGGGTCCCCACCCGGGTGCGCGCCATCCGCGGACGCGCACAAGACGTCCTGCCGCGCCTGACCGACGGCGCCTACGACATGGTCGTCGTCGACGCCGACCCCGAGAACCACCCGGTCTACGCCGAGCACGCTGTCCGTCTGCTGCGCGCCGGAGGCACCCTCGCGGTCAACCACGCGTTGTGCGACGACCAGGTCGCCGACCCCGCGCGCCGCGACGAGCAGACCGTCACCGCCCGAGACCTGCACCGCGCCCTGCGCGCCGACGACCGGTTCGACGTCGTCCTGCTCAGCCTTGGCGACGGTCTGCTCCTGGCTGCCCGCCGTTAGCACGGGGCGGGGGCGGTTGAGCCTTCCTTCGGTTGGGTCGGGCCCGGCGGGGGGCACCAGTTCTGCCCGGCCCGCCTTCGGCGGGCTTGATGCCCACCACACCGGAACTGGTGCCCCCCGCCGGGCCCTTGCGAGTCAGGCTCACCTTGGGGGTCTATGAACTGCCCGCGTGGTTGGGTTGTGAGTCAGGCTCACCTGGGGTCTTGAACTGCCCGCGGGGAGGTTTGTGACTGAGGGGGCAGGACGGTGGGGACGGTTCCTGCTGTCTCGCGGACTGCCGCCAGCGGCGGCTTGTCCGCGAGACAGAGGAACCGTCCCCACCGTCCTGCCCACCGTCCTGCTGCCGGAGGCAAGGCGCTTGCCTTCGTCAGCGTGGTGCTGGACGTGATCGACATGACTCATGGGAGGTGGTCGCGAGGGTAGCCTTGCTCCGTGATCAATGGCTACGAGATCGTCGTGCTGTTGGTCATCGTCGCGGTCGTGGTGGGGCCGGCGCGGCTTCCGGGGTACGCCAAGGAGCTGGCGGCACTGGTACGACGAGGGCGCGAGCTGTTGCGCAGCACCCAGGACCGGGTGAGCGCCGAGCTCGGTGACGCTGGTCAGGAGGTCGACTGGGCGGCGTTGGACCCGCGGCGGTACGACCCGCGCCGGATCGTGCGTGACGCGCTGGCCGACCCGCTGCCACCGCAGCGCCGACGTCGGGCCAGGACGGTCCGGGACGAGGACGCAGACTCGGCTGAGACAAACTCCGAGCAGGTCAGCACGGGTGCAGACCTGTCAGGGCCTGGCGACGGTACGACGTCGGCCGGTCCGCACGTGCCGGACGCGGCCGGGGACCAGCCGACCAGTGACGAGGCGAGCGGTCAGGACGGCGGCGGCACCGGGCCGGCTGACCAGCGTCGGGGGAGCCGTGGTGCGGGCCGGCGCGGGCCACAGCGCGCGTCGGGCGGGGCGGCCAGACGGGCGCAGGTCCCACCTGGGCCGCCAGTGTTTGACGACGAGGCGACCTGAGATGCGCGTGCGGCGTACCCTTCCCAACAACGACACCAAGGAGCAGCAGCACATATGAGCGACCGCGCCCGGATCTTCTCGGGGATGCAGCCCACCTCGGACTCCCTGCACCTGGGGAACTACCTTGGCGCCCTCGTCGAGTGGGTGCGCCTGGCGCAGGACTACGACGCGCTCTACTGCGTCGTGGACCTGCACGCCCTGACCACCAACCCCGACCCGCAGGTGCTGCGTGCACGCACCCGGCGCACCGCGGCGCAGTACCTGGCCGCGGGGGTCGACCCGGGCGCGTCCGTGCTGTTCGTCCAGTCGCACGTGTCGGCGCACGCCGAGCTCGCGTGGTTGCTCGCGTGCCACACGGGGTTCGGCGAGGCGAGCCGTATGACGCAGTTCAAGGACAAGTCAGCGCGGTTCGGGGTCGGTGCGACGAACGTCGGGCTGTTCACCTACCCGGTGCTCATGGCCGCCGACATCTTGCTGTACGACGCTGCGTTGGTCCCCGTCGGCGAAGACCAGCGCCAGCACCTCGAGCTCTCCCGCGACCTGGCCCAGCGGCTGAACACACGTTTCGGCACAGGCACCGTCGTCGTGCCCGAACCGCATATCGTCAAGGCGACCGCGAAGATCTACGACCTGCAAGACCCGACGACGAAGATGAGCAAGTCCGCGTCGAGCCCCGCCGGGCTCATCGAGCTGCTCGACGACCCGAAGGTCATCGCCAAACGCATCCGTTCGGCGGTGACCGACACCGGCCGTGAGATCGTCTACGACCCGCAGGGCAAACCGGGCGTGTCGAACCTGCTGACGATCCACTCGGCCCTGTCAGGCACACCGGTCGCCGAGCTGGAGCAGCACTTCGCCGGCGCCGGGTACGGCGACCTGAAGGTCCAGCTCGTCGACGTCGTGCTCGGGGTCCTTGAACCGTTCGCCGAGCGTGTGCGCACCTGGGAGGCTGACAGCGCCCTGGACGACGTCCTGGCCGACGGCGCCGCGCGGGCCCAGGTGATCGCCGGGGCTGTGCTGGACCGGCTGTACCAGGTCTCTGGTCTGCTCCCGCGGGCCCCACGGTGAACGTTCCCCAGCTCGCGGCGGGCGAGCGGTGCATCGGGGTGTCGGTTGCTGTCCCCGACCCGTACTGCACGCAGCTGGCTGACGGCCGCGCCCGGTTCGGCGATCCTGAGGCTGGGCACATCCCGCCGCACGTGACGTTGCTCGGGCCGACACGGGTCCGCGACGACGACCTGGCTGGTATCGACGAGCACCTCGCCGCTGTGGCGGCCCAGCACCACGCGTTCACGATGCACCTGGACGGTGCGGCGACGTTCCGGCCGGTCTCCCCGGTCGTCTTCGTCCAGGTCGTCGACGGTGGTGCGGCGTGCTCTGCGCTCGTCGCCGGGATTCTTGCCGGTCCCCTCGACTATGAGCTGCGCTTCCCCTACCACCCGCACGTCACCGTCGTCCAAGGCGTCGACGACGACCTGCTCGACGCCGCCGAGGCCGGTATGGCCAGCTACACCGCGACGTTCCCCGTCACGAGCTTTTGCCGGTACGAGCACGGCACCGACGGCGTCTGGCGCCCCGCCCGGACTTTCCCGCGGTCGTATTACACTGTTGCGTCTAATATTCTGGGTATCGCGCCGGAACCCGGGGCGAGCTCGAATCCATGCCTGGGATCGAGGACAGTCTTGGCCAGGGTGTTCAGGCGCTCAGGACGCCGAGAGGGACGACGTGGACGCCGGAGGGCAGAGTCATGGCGTACTCGGTCCCGGTGACGACGGCGAGGAAGGCGGGGTCTCCGACCCTAGCGGTGTCGACCCGTTCGTCGCGTAGCCGCAGCAGGTGACGCTCGGCGTCTGCGACCTGTTTCCAGCCGAGCTTGACCTCGATGGCTGCCACCACGAGCACAGCGTGCTCTGCAACATCTTGAGGGGGCGCTCTGCAAGCACTCAAGAGAGTGCTGCGCAGCTGTGTCAGAGCGTGTGATGCAACGGTTCTCGGGGGTGCTCTGCAAGAGCGAGCGGTACGGTGGTGACGACAGTCCCGGCGTATCGTCGACGCCGGGGCTGTACGGACGGGTGCCGACGAAGATCGCGTGTTTGGCCTCGGAGATGGCCGGGGTGACCTCCATGCCGGCGGGCAGGCGTCGGTG
>WRCL01000136.1 GCA_009783975.1 Micrococcales bacterium | reverse complement strand
GGCACGTGTGACGACCGCTGTGATCGGGACGAGCAGGTTCGACCCGGTCTCGTTGGCCGGGTTCGGCGCGGAGACGGTGTACGTGGTCCCTGGGGTGATGCGGCCTTGCGTGACCGTGAGGACGATCTCGGCCTCGCCAGCGGAGCTGTCGCGGAAAACGGTGGTGACCGTGGCCTGACCCGGTGCACCGCCGTCAGCGGTGAAGGTCGCGGCCGCGCCCTCGACGAGCACGCCGACCGCGACGATGGGCACACCGGTGCGCAGCACGACCTCGCCAGAGGTCAGCACCAGCGGCGGGTTGTCGGCGCCGATCCGTGATCCGACCGGGGCGACAGACTCGACCGTCGCCGGGAGGGTCCCCACGACGAGGACCTCGGTGCGCAGGACCAGCGGACCCCCGGCAACCGGCGGTGCCCCGTCGCCTGTGGCCGTGGCACGTGGCGCGACATGCCCGGCTGCTTTGTACATCGCGGTGACAGCCGCCTGGGTCCCAGGCCCGTCACGGCCGTTGACCTGGCCTTTGTACCACCCGGCCTGTTTGAGGCCCTGTTGCACAGCCGTGACGTCGTCACCATCGTCACCAGGGGCGATGTCCCGGTACAGAGGGAACGACCCGGGAATGGCGAACACAGGCCTTCCGTCGACCCGCAGTGCCACAGCACCGGGGGCAAGGACAGCACCGGGGGCCAGCACCTGGCCTGTGACGACCCCCGCCAGCTCTGCCGGGGGGTTGACGGCGCGTTTCTCCTCGCGTTCGGCCGTCATCGCGACGGTGATTCCTGCCGCGAGGAACCCGCTGTGCACCTGCGCCACAACCGGCACAGGCGCAGGCGGCACCGCCCGGGCTGCCGCCTGGTCCGGCGACTCCATCCGTGAGGCGACCACCCACGCCGCACCTGCGACAAGCACCACAAGCAGCGCGACCAGCGCCCTTCTCACCGCCGGCGTTCTCACCCGAGCTCTGCGATCACGGCGTCGATACCTTTCTGGTACTCGAGATAGGCGGTCCGCGCCGCTTCGAACCCTTCGATGTCCGCCCCGATCGCCTCAAGCTCACCTCGTGCACGCGCCTGACGGAACGCATCGGTGTATCCGCTCTCGACGCGGCACCGCGCGTCAGCCACAGCGACATCACGCTCGGCCTGGGTCACAGCAGTGGTCGGCGGGTCGATCGCGAAACCATCAGCGTTGTACACGGGAGGCGGAATCACCGAGGCAGGTGGCATCTCGGACGGGCTCGCGGGAAGATCGATCAGTCCCACAGGCTCCATACACGTCCTCCACGCCTGCTCGGCCTTCCGTATACCCGCGTCTCCTTCGATGGCGGCCCACCCGGCGGCCACGATGCCGTCGAGGGGACTCTCGGGCGGGTGGCCCAGGCGCACGGCGGAGTCTTTCCCGCACGCGACCATCTTGTCGTGCACACTGTCCGTGATTGGCGCAGTGTTGGGCGCAGCGGGAGGTGGAGCCATGTGGTACCCATACTGGGCTGCGATCTGCTCGTCGAACAGCGGCAGCCCTGTGCGCTTGTCCTCCGTCGGGCTCTGCTGCTGATCCGGCGGGACCGCCGGGTACTCGAAAACCCCAGCAAGGCAGCGACGCGCAAGAAGGTCCTGTGCGTACCAGACTGACAGGGCGTTGAACTGCGGCACGAGCACATAGACAGGGGTCAGGTCGTCGTCACGGTCGACCCAGCCGTACCGGGCCGCCACTTCCTCCGCCGACAGTCCTGACGCACTCTTCTTGGAGTCCTGCGAGTCCGCCTCGCACCCCGCAACCGCGAGAGACGCGAGCAGAAGCCCAAGCATGCTCGCCACGATCTGGTTTTTCTGCTGTGCATGTGAAAACCGCCTACCCGAACTTCGCGGACCGGGTCTTGTTCGACCTGTCCGCTGGCCTGCCTCGATCGCCGATTCGACCGATACGTCCCACAGTAGTCGGGTCATCCGTACGGGGCAATCATCCGATGAGGCTCGGGCTACCACCAGCCCAGGGCGAGCCCTGCGACCACAGCCAGACTCGCGAGGGCGACCAGCGTGACCACGGCCGCGACACGTGCACCTCTGCGGCGCGGGGCCGGGCCTGGCCCGGTGGGGCTGGGCCCGGAGAACGGTGGGCCCACCGGGGCACAGATGGCTGGCAAAGGCGTGGAGATGGGTGTGATGGATGGTAGTGGTGTGGAGGGTGCGGGTATGACGGCTGGCAGGGGAGCCGGAACGGCGTGTGGGTCTGGGGGAGCGGCCTGGACGACACCTGTCGGCCCGGACGGTGCGACTGCTACCGTGGCTGTGGACACGTCGCGGCCTGTGAGGCTGCTGGGGAAACGCACACCAGGCGGTGTTGTGGTGGGGTCGGCGCGCACGGCGTCGAGGTCGGCGCGGAAGGTCCCGGCGTCCTGGTAGCGGTGGTCGCGGTCTTTGGCCAGGGCTTTGGCGAGGACGTCGTCGAGGGCGCCGGGCAGGTGCGGGTTGAGGCTCGTCGGGCGTGGTGGGGTGTCGGTGATGTGGGCGTACGCGGTCGCCACAGCAGACCGGCCGACGAACGGCGGCCGGCCGGTGAGCATCTCGAACAGCAGGCACCCGGCTGAGTACAGGTCCGAGCGGGGGTCGGCCTTACGGCCCAGGGCCTGCTCAGGCGACAGGTAGGCGGGGGTGCCGAGCACACCTTTGGTCGTCGTCGTCCCGGTCTCGGCTGCGGGGCGGGCGATGGCGAAATCGGTGACCTTGACAGTCCCGGCCAAGGTGAGCATGACGTTGCTGGGTTTGATGTCGCGGTGCACGACCCCCGCGTTGTGCGCGAACTCCACAGCGGTGAGGATGTCGGCGGCGATGCTCAGGGCCTGGTCGGGTGGCAGGGGGCGTCGGTCGGCGATGAGCGCAGTCAGCGGGTGCCCGACGACGAGCTCCATGACGATGAACGGCACCTCGACGTTGCCGACCGTGGCGGTGTCGATGTCATACAGACGCACGACAGACGGGTGGTTGAGCTTGCCGACCATCATCGCCCCGCGGGCGAAGCGCTGGACGAACTCTGGGTCGGCCGCCAGCGCCGCGTGGGGGACCTTGACTGCGACCTGCCGGCCGAGCAGCTGGTCGCGGCCGCAGTGCACCTGCGACACCCCGCCGCGCCCGATGACCTCACCGAGCTCGTAACGTCCGGCGAGGACCGTGACCCCGGCCGGGGCGGGCACCGGCGTCACCGGGCCGGCTGGCGCCAGCGCGGTCATGAGGTGCCCGGGGGTGCGCAGGGCCCCGGTGGCCACAGCGAGCTTGGGGTCACCCAGGGGACGGGCCAAGATCCCGGTGATCTCGTGCAGCGCCCGGGCCAGCGCAGGGGTGTATGCCGTGCCGCCGGTGAGCACGAGCCCGTGCAGCACTGTGGTCTGCGAGTCGTGCAGGGCACCGGTGAGCAGGCCCGCGGCACGGGACATGGGTTCGGCGACCAGCGTCTCGTACTCGTCGCGGGTGATGGTGACGACGGTCTCCAGCTCGCCGGCGGCGACGGCGACCGGGGCTGTGGCGTACTCCGACAGGTCTTGTTTGGCGGCGCGGACCGTGTCGAGCAAGGTGAGCACCGACCCAAGGTTCTGCGGGTCGGCGAGCGCGGCGACGACCTGCGTCTGGCCCGACGCTGTGAGCTGGTCGACCACCCACCGGTACACCAGGTCGTCCAGGTCGTTGCCGCCCAGGCGGTCGTCGCCGGCCTGGGCGATGACGGCCAGGGCCCCACCGGGGCCAGTCTCGAGCACTGCGACGTCGCACGTGCCGCCGCCGATGTCGACGATCGCCACACGTGACCCAGGGTTGAGCTGGCTGACCGTGCCGTGGGCGTGGAACGCTGCCACCGGTTCGGGCAGCAGCCTCACCTGGTCCGCAGCGAACCCGGCGAGCACCGCTGCCTGCCGCAGCGCGTCGCACCGGGCCGGGCCCCACCCGACCGGATGGGTCAAGACCACCAGGCCAGGTTCGGTGCCGCCGGCGGCGCTGACCGACCGTGCGTGCACCGCGGTGAGCACGTGCGCGACGAGCTGGGCGGGCCACACCATCTCGTCACCGAGCAGCACCGGTTCTTGTCCGAGCCGGGACTTGGGTGACCCGACGAACGTCGTCGGTGACGTCCGACGTGCGTTGAGCGCTGACTGCCCCACCCGCCACTGCTTCTCCGGCGCGCCGTGCGAGCCCGGCCCGGTGGTGAGGACCACCGCCGAGGGCATCGTGTCTGACGCGGACCCGAGCTTGACCGCCTCGACCCGCCCGTCGGCGAACCGCACCGCCGCACCGGTGTTCGACGTGCCAAAGTCGACCGCGAGGACCCACCCGTCGGCGGGCTCACGCGGGCCTGTGGCTGCCACGGTCACCGCCCATCTTTCGTCGGGTTCGCACGAATCCTACCGGCGCCCCACCGCGCCGGAACCAGATCACCACATCGTGCGACAGCAGCCGGATCGCGCCGCCGCCCTGGCGCGCCACCCCGACGGCTGCGGGCGTCGCCGTCGGCCTCGCCGTCAGTGAGGCTCTCCGGACCCCTGATGCGACCGGGGATTGTTCGACAGTTCGTTGATCTGTTCGACAGCATAACTGTCGAACAGATCAACGAACTGTCGAACAATCCCCAGGCCTCGGGCTCCGACCGGCCACTGGCCCACAGCCGTCCGGGGTCTTGGTTTGATCGCGCGCCTGGGCCAGACTAGCTGGGTGCCTGCGCCTGCCCTGGTCCACCCCGCAGACATCCGACCTCGGCCTGCGGCGCCGACCACCTCAGGCACCGCCCAGGGTGGACGCTCCCCGGTGGTCCAGGACAGTGGGGACGGTTCCTATGTCTTGCCTGGTCAGCCCCACATCTTGACGGACCGGGTGCTGACACGGGCGGTCGAGCGCCGCCTGACGACCGTCGCTGGCTGGCCGACCAGCGCGTTTTTGTATGCTCGCGGGCGTGAGCCAGACTGGCGTGGTGCCTGTGTCTGCCCCGGTCCAGCCTGCAGACGCCCAGGCTCGGGCCGCGGGGCAGGCCGCTGGTGCTCGCCACGGCCACCGGTCGCCGGTGCGCACCGACATCCAGGGGTTGCGTGCGCTCGCGGTCACGGTCGTCGTGGTGTTCCACCTGTGGCCGACGGTCCTGGGCGGGGGGTATGTCGGTGTCGACGTGTTCTTCGTCGTCTCGGGGTTCCTCATCACCGGCCAGCTCGTGCGCTCGCCAGTGCGCGGCCCGCGCGACGTCGCCGTGTTCTGGGCGCGGCGGATCCGTCGGCTCATCCCAGCGGCGACCTTTGTGCTCCTCGTGACGATGGTTGCTGGTGTCATCTGGTTGCCCAGGACGGTCCGCGGTGCGATGGGTCACGACGGTGTGGCGTCGGCGCTGTACGTGCAGAACTGGAGGTTGGCGACGACCGAGGCCGACTACCTGTCAGCCGAGCAGATGCCGTCAGTGGTGCAGCACTACTGGTCGTTGTCCATCGAGGAGCAGTTCTACGTCATGTGGCCGCTGCTGCTCGGCCTGGCCGCTGCGTTGGCCACGGTCGTCGCACGACGCGCAGGCCGCGACGCGCGCACCGCCGTGACGCTCGCAGTCGCAGTGACCGTGGCCTCGGCGGTCGTCGCCTCGTTGGCCTGGTCGGTCCACCTCACCCGCGCCGACCCGGTCCGGGCGTACTTCGTGTCCACCACACGGATGTGGGAGCTGGCGATCGGCGGGCTGCTCGCGGCGGTCCTCGCGGTCGCCGCCGTCCGCCAAGCCCCGGGCCGTGCGTGGCGCCACACCCCGGCGGTGCGGGCCGTGGTGGCGTGGACCGGGCTGGTGCTCATCGTCGTCGCCGCGTACCAGTACGACGCGGCCACACCT
>WRCL01000135.1 GCA_009783975.1 Micrococcales bacterium | reverse complement strand
CGTCTGCACGACGAACAGCTCGGCGAGTTCGCCCGTGAGCTGGCCTGCGGCGACGCCCCCGAACGCGCCCCCCTGTACATCCAAGAGCTCGCCTTGGCCCTGGAAGAGACCGCGACGACCGCCGCCCGTGAGGTCATGGTCACCAACGAGGGCCTGCGGACCTTGGCCCAAGACCTCGTCGAGGTCGAGCGTGAGATGCGCACGTTCCAGCGCCAGCTGGCCACATGGCGCCTGCTCATCCCCCGCTACCGGCTCTCGCAGCGCCTGGACCCGTTCACCGAGCCGATCGACGCCCAGCTGAAGTCCGGCCTGCGCCAGGTCGCCGCTGTGCGGCACCTGGCCGACCAGTGCCTGGCCGCCTCGCGCCCGTTCGACTCTGGTCCGATGTCCGCAGCCCTGCACGCGGTCAAGACCGCCCGCCAGTCCGTGCGCGAGTTCGCCCACCAGGACCTGTCGTCGGTGAGCTGGCTGTCGGTGCCCAGCTGAGTCAGCGCTGCGAACGCAGGCCAGCGATGAGGGTGTCGAGGTAGTCGACCGTCTCGTGCCACCCGGCGACCGCGTGCGTGGGCACCCCGAGGGCTTTGACCGGGTAGTCGTTGCCGTCGGGGTCGAGCCGGTCGCCGACGAACAGCATGTCGGCCAGCGCGATCCCGGTGACCTTGGCGAGCTTGCGCATCCCGTACGCCTTGTCGATCCCCTTGCGGGTGATGTCCACCGACGTCGACCCGCCTGAGCGCACCTCGAGGTCTGGTACGAGCGCCGCGACCGCCGCCCGCAGTGCTGACTTGCGCTCACCTGTGGGGTCCCAGGCGCTCTTGGCCGCGACCGGGGCGGCCTGGCCGAGGGCAGAGAACGTCACCTGGCTGCCACGGTCTTCGACGACCGGGCCCCAGGTCTGGTCTTCCCAGAGCCCAAGCGCCCGGGCCTGGGACTCCAGGGCGCTGCTCGCGCGGCGTTTCTCGTCGTCGGTGAGGTTCTCGGCGTACACCGGCGCCCACCCGTGCGGCCCGCCACGCCAGTACTGGGTGCCGCATGTGGGCATGAGGTGCAGCCGGGCGGTGCGGGCCTCGTCCAGCGGCGGCAGCTGGTCGACGACCTGGGTCCGGAACTGCTCGAACTGCCCCCCGGAGATGACGCACACCTCGACGAGGTCGAGCAGCGCGGCAAGCCGGACGCCCATCTGCGGCTCCAGCGCAGACTTCGACGCGGCCAAGGTGTCGTCCAGGTCGAACGCGACCAGACGTGGTGCGGTGCTCAGCAGGTGCTCCTCAGGTCAGGCCCCAGGCGAACCCTAGGGTGTGGCACGGATCTGCCTCACACCCTACGGCGCGTCCAGCCCCCACGCGACGCCCACGTGCGCGTGCTGCACAGATCACCCCGCGCACAGGGGAACCCAAGACGCGACGGCCACGGCTCGTGCATGATGAGCCCGACGAAGGAGCCGAACATGACCCGGACGACGCTCGCGCTGCTGGTGGTCGTAGCGCTGCTCACCCTCGCCGGCTGCTCCGAGCCGGCCACCGCGACGAAGACGCCCACCGCCACGAGCACCGACACAGCTGCGCCAGCCGACCAGGGACCGGCTGTGGACCTCGCCGACTGCCTCGTCGGCGCATGGGTCATCGAGTTCGACAACCCCCTGGGGATGATCTCTGGGCTGCCGGAAGCCTACGGCGCCGAGTACGACGCCTGGTTCGACGCCGACGGCACCTGGACCAGCGAACAGTGGCTTTTCGCCCCTGGGCTTGACGCCGACGCCCAGGCGGCCGCGCAGAGCTCTGGCCGCGCCGCCCTGGGGTCCATGGCGACGTGGTCAGGCAGCCCCCAGCAGTGGCAGGCCCTGCTGCGCCACGGGCACGGCACATGGGCCGTCGGGGACGGGACGCTGACGTTCGGGCTGGACTTGGTCAGCGACTCCGCCCTGCAAGGGTCGTGGATGACCGGGTACCCCGACGGGCCGGCATGGGGCCTGAACGACCCGTCGGGACTGTCCCAGGTCGCCCGCGAAGCCCGGGTGCTCACCCCGTCGTGCGACGCGACGACCGTCGAGCTGTTCGGCTCGACCTACACCCGGCGCTGACGCACGTCACGAACGCCGGTGCGGCACACTGAGGGTGTGGGCCCAGAGGAGCAGGTTGCCATGCTGCTGCAGGACGTGGCGGTGCGGTTGCGCGCACGCGGCGAGCGGATGACCGGGCCGCGCCGGGCGGTGCTCACAGCCCTGGTCCGCCACGGCGGGCACGTGCTGGCCGCCGAGGTCGTCGAGGCTGTCGCCGACGTCGACCCGTCGGTGCACCGGGCGAGCGTGTACCGCACCCTGGAGACGCTGTCTGACCTTGGCGTCGTCCAGCACCTGCACCTGGGGCACGGCGGTACGGCGTACCACCTGTCTGACGGTGACCACCACCATGTGCACGCCCAGTGCCAGGTCTGCGGGGGGGTCGAAGACCTGCCCGCGGACCTGCTCGACACGGTCGCCGAACAGGTCGTGCTGCGCTCGGGGTTCGTGCTCGACCCCGGCCACGTCGCCCTGTCTGGCACCTGCCGCGCATGTGCGACCCACGGCTCGTCCTCAGCGACCAGACACCACACCCGCGAACCGTAAGTGCGACATGTCGCAATAGGGTACGGTGGGGGCCGGACGCCACCACAGCGTCCGGGAAGGGCCACGGCTGTGCACGTCCCCGATGGATACGTCTCCCCGCAGACCTGCGTCGTCGCGTTCGCCGCGGCCGTGCCGTTCTGCGTCGTCGCCACACGCAAGGTCGCCGACGTGGTCAAGACCAAGGACGTGCCGCTGCTGGCGATGTTCTCAGCACTGTCGTTCCTCATCATGATGTTCAACATCCCGCTGCCAGGCGGCACGAGCGCGCACGCCGTCGGGGCGGTGGTCGTCGCGATCGTCCTGGGGGCCTGGCCTGCGGTCGTCGCCGTGTCGGTGGCCCTGGCCCTGCAGGCCCTGGTGTTCGGCGACGGGGGTGTGCTCGCCTTCGGGGTCAACGTGCTGGCCCTGGCTGTGGTCATGCCCTTCGTCGGCTCGTGGGCGTACCGGCTCGCGGCCAGAGGCTCGGCCCTTGCCAGCCGGCGCCGCCTCGTGGCCGCCGGGTTCGGCGGGTACGCGGGGATCAACGCTGCCGCGCTCGTCGTCGCAGTCGTCTTGGGGGTGCAGCCGCTGCTGCACAGCGTCGACGGGGTCCCGATGTACAGCCCGTACCCGATGGCGGTGACCTTGGCCGCGATGGCGCTGCCGCACCTGACCGTCGCCGGGCTCGCCGAAGCGGTCCTGACCGCGGCGGTCCTCGCCTACGTCGTGCGCACCGTTCCTGGCCGCCTCACGGCCACCCACCCAGACCCGTCCGCCGTCCCGCGCCGCCCACGGGTCAGCCCGGCGACCGTGGCAGCCGGGTTCGTCGCGGTGCTCGTCGCCGCGTGCCCGCTGGGGCTGCTCGCACCTGGGGGGACGTTCGCCGAAGAAGCCCCCGACGATCTCGACCTGGCGGGCCTTGGCCTGCACACCGTCCCTGTGGGCATGGACCGGTTCGCCGGGTTCTGGAGCCACACCCTCCTGCACGACTACGGCTTCGGCGAAGGCCACAACGCTGCTGTGGGGTACTGGGTCTCGGCCCTGCTCGGCGTCGCCGTCCTCGGGGTGCTCGTGTACGTGCTCGCACGAGTGGTCCAGGCGGTCGTGTCGCTGCGCGCGGCGAGCCCGGTGCACGGCCCGCTGGCTGTCAGCGACTGCCCAGCCGACCTCCCGGCATCCGGCCCAGCCCACCACCCAGCATCCGGCCCAGCCCACCTGGAGCGCGCAGTGCCCAGCCGTGCGGGCCCGGCCGACGCCGGTGGCTGACCCGACGGTTCTGCACGTCGGCCAGCATGTGGACGTGCCCGCCTGGTTGCTCGCGCCCGAACCGCACGCCCCTGTGTACCGCCCGTCCGGGCGACGGCGTCGGCGCGGGTTCCTCGACGCCACCGCCGACCGGTCGGCCCAGGTGCTGCGCCAGGTCGTCCTTTGCGACGAGACCGCCGCACGCCCAGGGTTGCTCCAACGCCTGGACCCACGCACAGCCGTCGTCGCGATGCTCGTCGTGCTCGTCGCCCTCGCGCTCGTGCACCACCCGGTCGTGCTCGTCGTGGCCTGGGCAGCAGTCGCCGGGCTCGCCGCGGCCAGCCGCGTCCCGGTGGGCCTGGCCCGCGCCTGGGTCGTCGTCCCGGCTGTGACGTGCCTGGTCGCCGCGCCGGTGACGCTGTCAGTGGTCCGTCCTGGTGACGTCGTCGTGGTGTTGTGGACCTGGCACGGCACCGGCCACGGCCTGACCGCCCAGGGCCTGACCGCCGCCGCCGTGCTCGTGGCGCGGGCGGGCTGCTCGGTCGCAGTGGTTCTGCTCGTCACCGCGACCACCTCGTGGACCGGTCTGTTCGCCGCCCTTGGTGCCCTGGGTGTCCCCCGGGTCTTCGCCCAGGTCCTGGCGATGGCGCACCGGTACCTGGTGCTCCTGGTCACAGTCGCCGCCGATATGGTCACCAGCCGCCAGGTGCGCACCATCACCGGGGTCCGCCACGACCGTACCGGCCGGGCCGTCCTCGGCGCCTCAGTCGGGGCACTGGTCGCCAAGGCCTACCAGCTCACCGACGAGGTCCACCAGGCCATGGTCGCCCGCGGCTACCGCGGCCACACCCGCACCCTGCGCACCTGTCGCTTCGGTGCGGCCGACCTCGTCGCCGCCCTCGTCGTCCCCGCAGCAGCCGCCGCCCTCCTCATCTGGGACGGCACCCTTGGCTGAGGCAGGACGGTGGGGACGGTTCCTGCTGTCTTGTGGACCTGCGCCAACGGCGCTGGCCCACACGACAGAGGAACCGTCCCCATCGTCCTGCCCACCGTCCTGCGAGACTGCCGTTCCGGTGCTGTCGTGCGAGGACGTGTCGTACTCCTACCTCGACCGCTTCCCCGCGTTGGACGAGGTCAGCCTTGACGTCCTTCCTGGCCAGCGCCTGGCCCTGCTCGGCGCCAACGGCTGCGGCAAGACGACGCTCCTGAAGGTACTCGCCGGGCTGGTGTTCCCGACCACAGGGACGGTCAGCGCGTTTGGCCGCCCGCTGACCGAGGACGCCCTCGCCGACGCGGGCCTCAACGCCGCGTTCCGCGCCCGGGTAGGGTTGTGCTTCCAGAACCCCGACGTGCAGGTCTTCAGCCCGACCGTCCGCGAAGAGGTCGCGTTCGGCCCCCTCCAGCTCGGGCTGCCCACCGACGAGGCCCTCGCCCGCACCACGCAGGTCCTGGAGCTGCTCGGCGTCGCCGACCTCGCCGACCGCACCCCCATGCAGCTGTCCGGCGGCCAGAAGAAAAAAGTTGCCATCGCCTCGGTCCTCGCGACGAACCCCGAGGTCCTGCTGTTCGACGAACCGACCGCTGCCCTCGACCCCCGCTCCCGCCTGTGGCTCGAAGACCTCCTCGCCACCCTGGCCGCCAGCGGCACCGCCATCGTGTCCGCCACCCACGACCTGGACCGCCTCACCCACGTCGCCGACCGCGCCGTCGTCCTCGCCGAAGACCACCGCGTCCTCGCCGACGCCCCCACCACCGAGATCCTCGCCGACCACGACCTGCTCGTCACCGCCAACCTCGTCGCCCCAGGCTGACCTGGAGGCGGCCTGTCCGGCGTCAGTACACGCCGATGAGCCTGGCGACGGTCTGCCTGATCTGCGTCAGGGTGTCGTGGTCGATGGTGGCATACCGGTTCTCGGCCAGGCGGGCGGTGTCGATGGTGCGGACCTGTTCACACATGGCGTCACCGTCGGTCCCGTACAGCACGATCTTGACCCTGGTGGGCCAGTCTCGCCGGCTGGTGGT
>WRCL01000134.1 GCA_009783975.1 Micrococcales bacterium | reverse complement strand
TGGCCTGGGCCTCGATCATGCTTCCACCTCTACCGTCCGGTTCACGCGCAACTGCCAGCGTCGGTCGACTGGGCCGGCGTCAGGTGCGTGCGGGCTCAGCCTTGAAGGACGACGGTAGCGGTGAGCACCGACATCGCTCAGGGCGTCCAGGCCACCGGTGCTGGTGAAACGGTCCAGGATCCACCCAGCCCGGCGGACAGCAGCAAGAGAGAACCCGTCGGCGAGACGAACCAGCTCGGTCACGTCCAGGCCAGGACCGTCGGCGAGCTCGACGAGGACGGTTGCCACGTTGTCCAGGCCGCCTCCGGCGAGGATGTCGGTGGTCAGGTCCAACACAGTCAGCTCGGGGGTGGCCAGGCGGACCGGCCCGGTGCGGACCGTGTGGGTTCGGGTCTCGGCGGTCGTCGCGCGCCCACGGGTGTAGAACTCCAGCCGGGCGCGGCCGACGGTGCGCGGGCGCACGGTACGTGAGACCGCGACCTGGGTCACCTGGGCGGCCTGGTGACCAGCGCCGTACAGCCCCGCTGCTGACAGCCAGCCCACGTAGTAGTCCACACCGGCGAACCGGGCCAGGTCTGCGACCATCTCCAACGCTGGCGGACCACCCCACCCGCGGTACTGCGGCGGCACTGGCACCCACAACCCCCTCGCTGGGGACACCCACTGTGTGCGCTGGACGGGAACGGCCAACCGTTGTGGCACCTGCGTGCTTGGGACACCCAGCAGCGTCGCGACCTGTGCGGTTGTCAACGCTGAGATGCCGTGCGACAGCGCCCAGTCTGCCGCCAGTGGCGCGCGGACGGGCTCGTCCAGCAGCACACCATCAACTTCCATATCGCATATCATCACGAGAATCGTGAGGATATGCAATATTAACAGATGCCGTGCCTGGTCATGGCGAAGGCTCCCCCTCGCTCACCTCACAGGGGCTTCACCGCCCCGAGGATGGCACGGACGGTCTTGACCGCTCGGGACGACCCGTCCGGCTGCGGCTTCCCTGGTCACCGCAGCTCCAGGCCGGAGTGTTGCCAGGATCCAAGGTCGGACGTCAGGTGTCCGGTCCTGCCAGGCCGGCGTCGAGCCTGGCAACAGTCTTGCAGGCGGTGGTCACAGCCTGGGACGAGCCCCACGCCCGAACGTGCGGATGTGCGTGACGAACGTCCGCGCGAACTGCGGCCCGCGTGGGGCAAGCACGGCGAAGGCCAGGTGTGCTGGGACGCACCACATCGTCGTCGCAGCCCGGGCCGCGTCGACCCACCCGCACACGGCAACGTTGTGAGGGACGAACTTCGCGGTGAGGGACCTCTATGTTCGTCCCTCACCGCGAAGTTCGTCCCTCAGGCCGTAGGGTCGGCCCAGGGCGCACGACCAGGCGGACCTGCTCACCACGAGACTCCCGTCTCCCGTCCGGCAGGCGGCGAATGATCATATGGACTTCGACAATGATCGTTCGGTCATCTGGGGAACAGCCAGCGCGGCCGGCTGCTCGAACAGGTTGTCCCGACAAGGAGGATTCTCATGGACAACTTCGGCCCCGCCTCAACCCCCACCCCCATCTTGGCCTGCGACGACGCGGTGAACAGCCGTTGTCCCTCGTGGAGGGCCATACGTCGGGCTGCTGTGGTGTGTGTCGCTCCGCTCGTCTTGCTCGTCGGGTGCGCCTCTGGCACTGGCACGGGCACCGGGACGCCACCGGCCGACGCGCCGACCAGCACGGCGACCGCGGCCCCCCCGGTCGAGCCCACCTGGCCGACCGACTGTGATTCCCTCGGCGAACCGGGCACCCGGTCCTGGTTCTTCGACGACGGCTCGAGCTGGAGCTATTCCCCGGACAAACTCATCCCGCCGTTCCCGGGGGCAACCACGAAACTGGACTGCAACTGGTTCACCGGCGACCTCACCTCGCTGACAGTCACCTTCACCGCCGGGACCCCGCAGGCTGTCACTGCTGCTGTCGACGAGCTGCTCGCCGAGGGCCACACATGCGTCGATGACTTCGGCGGTCGCCTGTGCACGACATCCGAGGTGTCGAAGGTCGACGCCGGCTTCGGCGAACCGGTTCCAGTCGAATTCTACAAATCGGTCTTCGCGCGCGACGGTGCATGGGTCTCCATGACCACGTCCATCAGTCCCGAGGGCTTACCCACGTTCATGCGCGAGATCGTCGTCGACCTGTACCGCTGAGTCAGTGACGATGGTGTCCCAAAGAGTCAGTCCGATATCTGGGTGACCGCCCAGATATGGGGCTGACCAGGCAGGACATAGGAACCGTCCCCCACTGTCCTACGGGCCGTAGGACGGTTGGTCGTAGGGTGCACGAGGGGGATCGTCGTACCGTGCGCCGTCGGGCGAGGTCTTCCCGGCGAACATGATCAGCAGGATGAAGCTGCCGACGTATGGGATGAAGCTGAGCAAGTAATAGACGCCTGACCTGCCGGTGTCGTGCAGGCGGCGCCAGCTGATGGCAAGTCCGGGGATGAGCATGGCGACCACGTAGCCGATGAGGGCGACAAGCACCCCCGCGCTCGCGGGAGAAATGTCGGACGTACACTGATACGCGTCTATTTCGGCCTGTGTGCACGGGGCCTGCGTGGTGAAGAGGGTCACGACGAGCAGCGCGTAGAAGACCATCGAGACGACGATGTGCCCCAGCTGCGCCCACCAGTACTCACCTCGGGAGGCCCGGCCGCTGAAGGTGGCGTACTTCTTCCAGAAGCGCGCGTAGGCGGGCAGGAACCCGATGCCGTACCAGGGCTTGTCCAGGCCTGGGTCGGTCTCGGAGGGGACGGGCTGCCAGTGCATCGCCGGTGGCGGGGCCCCATATGCCGGCTGGCCGTAGGTCGGGCCGCCATACGACGCAGGGGTGCCATACGCAGGGCCGGGAGCCGGACCTGGTGTCCCGTACCCCGGCGCACCGGGGTACTGGTAGGGACCTTGCGCTGCCTGCCCGGGGCTCTGCGGCCCGCCCACACCACTCATGGGAGCACGTTAACAGTTGCCCGCCCTTGTCCCGAACAACTCAGTATGAGCACCCGTGCTCGCAGGTGCTGAGCACGTCGAAGGGCGGGGTGCTCGTGGGACCCATGGTGATGAACGTCGCCGAGTACACCACGACACCGGGGTACTCGATCTGGGCCTCCAGGACGGTGCCGTCGACGGGGTCGACGATGAGCGTGACTGTCGGACGCCCGTCGTACCCGGTCTCGCCGATCCCTGGGGCCCCGCCGCCGGCACCTACGCTCAGGAAGCGCAGCTGGCCGCTGATCGCCGTGCCTGCACGGCCCTGGCGGTCGGTGACCCCGGGAGTGACCGTCGTGCTCGTCAAGCCCTGCGCCACCTCGACCAGGGCCAGGCGCAGCTCGGCTGAGGCGGGGCTGCCCTGGACGATCTGCCAGATCTGCCCCCACAGCTCGACGTCCTGCCATGCTGGGTCGTCCTTCATCGCCGGTTGGCTGTTGCCGGCGATGTCTGTGGCGGTCAGGGCCGCCTCACGCAGCCTGGCCTCCAGGGCGGGCGGGTCAGTGGGCAGGCCGGCGAGCGTCGGCCACCACCCACGGTATGGAGGACCATCCACTGTCCACAACCCGCCAAGGTAGAACCCGCCAGACCGACCGTACCCGGTCCGCTCGTCAAACCCGCCGTTACGCCCGTTCCACTCGGTGTCGTGCCGGTCGAACCACTGCTCCCACGTGAAGTCAGCAAAGCCCCCGGTGGAATGGTGGATCGTCTTGACGTACCAGTACAGGGCGCTGTCCCACGACGACTCGTCCAGGGCCCGAGCCGGGTCGGGTGCGAGCGCAGCCATGGCTTGGCGGGCCTGGCCTGGGGCCACCACCACCGGCGGCGTGGGCTCAGGGTCGCCGACACCGTCGGCCACCATGGTGGGCTGGCTTCCGAGCCCGACGACGACGGCGACCATGGCGACCGCGACGACAGCGCCCAGCGCCCCAAGCCCGCCGACCTGCGCGGCCCGCCGACGACGTTCCGTGCGCTGGACCGCGCCCAACGTCACCATGCTCTGCGGTTCCCACACGTCCAGGTCGTGCAGCTGGTCGGCAACCTGCTCGTCGGTCTCGTACCTCATTGTTCGCTCTCCTTGTTCAGTGTTTCCCGCAGCTGGGCCAGACCCCGTGACGCGTCGGACTGGACAGTCCCAGCAGGGATCCCGAGCGTCGAGGCGACCTCACGGATGCTCAGCCCGTCGACGTACCGCAGCACCACGACCCGACGCACACGCGGCCTGAGCGTGGCCAGCGCGCTGACCAGCCGGTCCCGCTCGGCCAGGCGGCCAGCCCAGTCGTCCTCCACACCGCCAGGCACCGACTCGGGCGGCACCAGCACCTCACGCCGCCGCGCACGCCACAGGTCGATCCGCCGGTTCGCCATGATCTTGCGCGTGTACGCCAGAGGGTCTTGGTGGCCCACCCGCGCCCACGCCCCGTAGGTGCGGGCCAGGGCGTGCTGGACGAGGTCGTCAGCACGGTCCTGGTCGCCGGCGAGCAGCCACGCCGTCCGCATGAGCCGGGGCAGGTTCGCCGCCATGAAGGCGCTGAACTCGGTGTCGTGCGACGTGTGCGCATGGGCCACAGCAGGCTGGCCGGTCACGCTGAGGCTGAGGCTCATACCTGTATTAGACGTGCCGCACCCCCGCCGTGTTGCACCTGCGCCCAACCTCGAGCGGTAGGCCAACCTCAGTCTTTGGGCGCCAACCTAAGTCGTCGAACGCTGAGGTTGGCGACCAAGGGCTGAGGTTGGCAGCGACCTGCTCCCCTGCGATGACGCCGGTCGCACGTGTCGAGCTCGTCGAGCAGAGGCCAGACCACCGACAGCAGACCGTCCGCGGGAGCGTCCGTCGACGAGCGGGATCATCGCCACTCCAGCGGGAATCTGCCGTGGGATGCGCCTCACTCATGATCGACCATCTCCAGTCGGCTACAGCAGGCTTGGTAGATCGCGTCGGCTGTACAGGAAGCGACGAAACTCCATGACGTTGCCGATGATGACGTAGAAGGCGATGTGGTTGCCCACATGCAACGCATAGTAGGGGGGCCGCCGGTCTTTGGTTGATGGGTAGGGAGCGAAGCCGAGCGGGTCTGCCTGTCGTCGGAGGATGGCTTTCTCTAGGTTGTCTACCAGCGTCGATGCTGCCCGAGGGTTCCGCAGGACGGTCGAGAGATAGTCGACGGTGGTGGCGAGGTCCTCTTCGAACAGCGGGAGGTAGCGCAGCCCGAACGGTCCTTCGGTCACAGCCTGCTCCGGACGCTGGCGAAGACCTCGTCGTGGGCGAGGCGGACCTCGGACCGTGATGCGGCACGGTCCGCCTCGTCAAGACGGGACTCGACGTCACCAGTGAGCCGTCCGTAGTCCTCCAGGCTGAGCACAACCATCGAGCCGTGACCGTTCTTGGTGAGGTAGACGGGCTCTCCCCCGTGCACGATGGCCTCGATCTGCGGGAACTTGTTGCGCAGGTCAGACACAGGGTGGATGTGGATCATGTCAAACTCCATACGTTGACGTATCAGGATTCTATCAGAATCAACTCAGCACGGTTTCCGCCTGCGAAGTGCTCGACCAGGGCGGCGGTCGAGCGTGATGATCGCGTCGTACTCCCGCTCGCGCAGGGCGGTGAACAGGTCGAGGCCGCGTCACGGCGCAGAGACCTGGACGACGACGGCACGCGCCGTCTTGACCGTTTGGGACGGCCCTTGCCGGGCAGCGATCGCCCGCACACCAGGCAGGTCCAGGGCCGAGAGGTCAGCCAGACCGGTCGCCACGGCGTGCTGGACCTCAGGGAGAAGGCCAGCGATGACCCCGACGACATCACCGGCCCCAGCCAGGAGACGGTCGGTGGGTTTGGCCGGCCGGCCGCACCAGCACTGGCACGCGATGACGCCGGTAGCACGGGC
>WRCL01000133.1 GCA_009783975.1 Micrococcales bacterium | reverse complement strand
AGGACCGTCTGCACTCCACCCTGGGCATGACCAGCCCGGTACGATACGAGCACGACCACTACTCGGCCCTCGCCCGAGAGCCGAGACCCGCATAGGAGCGGCACGAAACCTCGGACGCTTCAGGGTTGACCCGGGTGCTGGCGTCGCGGTCGTGGCCGTTGGGTGAGGTGGTTCGTCGGGCGGCGTGGACGTGGGACCCGGTGTTCGAAGAGGTCGTGAAGGTCGCGCCGCTGCTGGTGCTGGCTGTGGTGTTCCCGCGGGTGCACCGCCAGCTGGGGTGGACTGACCACTTGCTGGTCGGGGCGGGTCTGGGCATGGGGTTTGAGCTGATGGAGGCGGCGCTGCGGTATGGGCGGGTCGGCTCGATGGTGCTGCCGGCCGGTGGGGACTGGTTGGTGGGTGGGTCGTTGTCGCCGGTGACGGTCCCGTCGGTGGGCACGTCGTTGACGACGTGGCAGCCGAACCCGGCCGGGTCTGGGGGTCTGTGGCTGTCGTCGAGCCACCCGAACCTGCACCTGGTGTGGACGGCGGTGGCTGCGCTGGGGGTGGTCTGGGTGGTGCGCCGCCGTGGGGTGGCCCGGGTGCTGGGGGTGGTGCCGGTCGCGTGGGCGGCGCTGGCGCACGCGGCGAGCAACGCCGAGGCGATGTTCGCCGACCCGGCGGCCGCGCAGTTCGCCGGTACGGCGGCGGCAGGTGCGGCCATGTGGGTGAACGACAAGGTCACCGGCGGGCTGGTGGTGGTCCTGGTCGTGGTGGTCGTCGTCGACAGGGTGTGCATGGCCCGGGCACGGCGTGCCGTGGCAGGGCTGTTGCTGCCTGGTGAGCCGTGGCACGGGCTGGTCCCGGTCGCGGTGGGCGTCGCCGCGGTGCGGGCAGTGCCCTGGAGCGCGGTCGCGGCCTGGCACGTGGTGCTGGGCCGCCGCGGTGCGGGCAATGCTGTGGCTGCTGGGGCCCCTGACGAGGTGGGCCCGGCGGTCGAAGCGGTGGGCCGCCTGGCCGCCGCGAAGGACCAGGGCAGGTGGCGGACGGCTGGGCGGCGCCAGCTGGGTGTGTGGTGGCGCGCCTGGTGTTCGTGGCGCACAGCGGTGTGGCTGGTCGCGATGGTCCCAGCACTGGTGTTCTTGGTCGTCGGTGGGTTCCCTGACAGCAAGCAGGTGCAGTCGGCGATGTCAGGGACGGTGGGGACCGCCCTGGTCGTCGTCGGGCTCCTGGCCGCCGTGGGCCTGGCTGCCAGCGTCGTGCCTGGGCTGGTCCGGGCGTTGTGGCGCCTGCGCCGCGCTGGTGGGCACGAGCTGGCGGTGCGGTTGCTGAGCCGCGTGTCCACGACCACCACCTGCGCGGCGTTCACCGTGGTGCTGCTGGTGGGCATGGCCAGGGCCGGTGGCCCCACCGAGCACCTGGTCCGCAACTTCCATATCCTCGATGCGCTGTCGTCGGCGGAGTTCATCCTCGGCCTGGCGATCCTGCTGCTGGCGTTCGTGATGTTCCCGCCCGCCGGAGCCGCCCTCGTGCTCGTCACCGGCGAGGTGATCATCACCGCCTCAGGTGTCGCCCTGGCCACCGGCGCCGCCGTCGGCGGCACCCTCATGGTCCACGCCATGCTCAACGAAGCCTCCGGAGACGACGGCTGGTGGTCAAACGAGAGCGGAAGTCGCCCGGCCGTCGAAGAAGAACCTCCTGCCGGAGGAAATCTAACAAGAATCGACAATGACCGGATCAGGCAGTGGGTCCACGATAACGAATTCTCGACCGTAGAGAAATTTAAGGAAGAATTTGTTCCCAGGAGAGAGGTGAGCCGTTTTGACTGCTTCAGAGGAGAGGATGGGAAGATCTATCTCCAGAGGAAAGGAACCAGCATCAGAGTCTTCACGGGCTACGACGCCCCGTAGGCACCGGAGCCCACTTAGAGGAGATGGCGATGATTAATGCGAAGTTGGCGATCACCAGTGTAGAAATGTCCCTGGCGGACATCAGCCAAGTAATGGGTCATTCGTCGAGTGGCGGATTTGACAGGGGGACACCTCGACGTGGCGCAGGTGTATACGAGCACACCCTCTGGAATCTTGAACTTGGAGGGGTGGGCGACAACCTATTTGGTGTCTATGGGCTGACTGGTGCGATCGAACGGCTCGGCGTTGACCTGGCCGACAGGGTCAGACTTCTTGTGGAGCGTGGGTGTGACGCCACGGTCGGTATCTACCAGGAGTTTGTTCCCAACGAAGACGAGAGTGGCCATGGGATTCATCTCGATGCGGACGCAGTCGCGTGGGTCTCTCGTGCGGGTGCATCCATCGATGTCGACCAATACGTCCTCCGGGCCACCGACCAAGCATAACCTCGGACCTCGGTCGGTAGATCTCGGTGCTGTCGAGGGCGACGGTGGTGTTCTGGACACAGGAAGGAGAAAGAAGAGTCATGAGAATCGGACGCGGTCATGTCGGTCCCGGGGCGTCCGACCGAGGCTGGGCGGGACAGCTCCCAGAACTGGCGGAGCAAGGTGGTGTCGGCCAGACCTGTGGCCGTGTCCTCGTCGTCGAGGCTGCGGACCTCGGTGTGCTGGTCTTCCATCTCTGAGTCCAGGCGCCAGGCTGTCTGGGCTGCTTGGGTCAGGTCGTCGGCGACGTGCCCGGGGGATGTGGCCGTCGTACTTGTAGAAGATCTTGTGCTCCAGGCTGGCTCAAAAATCCATGGCCACGGTGCGGATCTGGACCTCGACCGGGACGTTGACAGGGCCGGTCGACAAGAACACGGGGATCTCGATGATTGCGTGCAGGTTGCGGTACCCGTTGGATTTTGGGTGCTTGATATGCTCCTCGATAACCAGGACCCGGATGTCGTCCTGGGCGGTGAGGGTGTGCAGGATGCGGGGCTGGTCGCCCTGGCCACCGGCGCCGCCGTCGGCGGCACCCTCATGGTCCACGCCATGCTCAACGAAGCCTCCGGCGACGACTGGTGGCCAGAGGACACCGGCAGGTCCTCCGGGAAGTCTGCTGAGGATCCGGAGCTGGCGGGATTCCGGCGCAGCGAATACAGCCAAGACGAGATTGAGCAGTTTATCAATGGGCACACGGGAGATGGCAATCCTGCATCGGGTCGTCCAAAATGGGTCGAGGTGCACGAAGCGCTAGCAAAGGCTGAGCCGAGGGAGTTGCCTGGGCAGAATGTCGAGGAATTCATCTGGAAAAATGTGCGAGTCATTGTCAATTATGGCAATGAGCCGCGATCGACGGTCTTCTATCTCAAGGGAGCAAAGTAGACATGTATGACGCACTGGACGACGCACGGTCGAAGTTCGCGCCGGACGAGCTCGAGCTGCTGGAGAACCTGCGCGTCGTCACGCGGTGGAGGCGAGAGTTCGACGCGCTGTCGTTGGCGGTGGAGTGGACGGCCTGGGTCGAGCGGTTCGACGCTGAGCGGGTCTTTCCGGCATCTGACATGTCGGTGAGAACGGAGCACGACTTCGCGGGGGCGCTCTTCTGCCGCGACAGGGCGGAACAGGCGTTCCAGGCGCTGCCCGCATCTCTTGCGGCAAAGGTCGAACCATATCTCGATGCAGGTGATCAGAGGTTCCGCGGGTTCACGGTGCCCGATTCGGGGGAGACGATGGTCGACATCGCTGGGATCGACGCGACGTACGTCCGCAAGTGGTGGTGGTTCCGCATGCCTGTCGATGGTCCCGTCATCGAGCTCATTAAATCCTGGAATCCGCGGTTCCGGACGGAGTGACAGCAAGGTCCCTGGCGGTCGTGGTGCGCCACGCCATGACGGTGCCGGGTCCGGCAGCGTGCTTCGTGCCGCCGCCCCCACGGACTCGCGGCTGGCGCACGTTATGCTGCTGGTTCGGGTCCAGACGTTGCCAGGAGGGCTGAACCTATGGCTGAAGCGCGGGACGGGCCAACGATGCTCCGGCTGTGGCGGCGTGCCGCGTCGGACCGCCGGTGCCGCAGGCGAGCCTCATGACACCTGCTGAGGCGTGGGCGACGATGCGGGCGGGCAACCAGTGGTTCGTGCGGGGGGAACCGGCGCACCCGTGCCAGGGGGTGGGGCGGCGGCGCGATGCGGGCGGCCCAGCACCCGCACACGGTGATCTTTGGGTGCTCGGACTCACGGGTGGCGGCCGAGTGCTCGAAAAAGCGACGCGAGGACCATCCCTGGACAAAACGCCGAGGAGTTTATTCGAGGAAACGTGCGGGTTATTGTGAACTATAGTAACGAGTTGAAGTCCACCGCCAACTACATACGATGAGGAGGGTAGGATGCACCACGAGGTCGAGGTTGCTCGGTCGAGGTTCAGTCCCGACGAACTTCGAGAACTTGATGCACTTCGGACCGTCACGCCATGGAGAAGGGAGCCGGACGCGCTAGTGCTGGCGTTGGGTTGGGCGGACGAGGTCGACCGATTTGACAGGGAGCGGACGCTCCCGGCATCCAACAACTCCGTGAGGACGGAGCATGATTTCATCGGAGCGTTGTTCTACCGGGACATGGCCGAAGATGCGATTCGGGCGCTCCCAGAGCGGCTGGCGTTGAAGGTTCGCCCGTATCTCGAGACGGGCGATCAGCTATTTTTGAAATTCACTGTGCCCGACTCTGGGGCGAGCGTGGCAGTTCTGGGCAACACTGATGTCGCTGGTCGCGGCTGGTGGTGGTTCCGTCTACCCATCGACGGCCCTGTCGCTGAGGTCATTCGAGCCTGGGGCGCAAGGTATTGGAGTAGCTAGGAAGCGGCTCAGAACCCCGCAGCCAGCGCTGACGTGCAACTATCCTCGTTGTGCCAAGGTTCGCAGGGAGGTCGCCATGGTCGCGTTGATGGTTGTGGCGGGGCTGGTCGCTGTGCTGCAGCTGGGCGTGGTGGGGTCGCGGTCCGGTCCGAGTGACAGCCACAGGGCCCTGGCGGTCGTGTGATGCGCCACGCCAGGACGACGCCGGGACCGGCAGCGTGGGCCACACGGACGGTGGCTGGTGCAGGTTATGCTTCTGGCTCGGGTCCAGACGTTGCCAGGAGGGCTGCACCCATGGCTGAACCCACCGCGGGACGGGCCGATGCTCCGGTTCCGGCGGCGTGCCGCGTCGGGGCGCCGGTGCCGCAAGCGAGCTTGATGACACCTGCTGAGGCGTGGGCGACGATGCGGGCGGGGAACCAGCGGTTCGTGCGGGGGGAACCGGCGCACCCGTGCCAGGGGGTGGCGCGACGGCGCGAGCTGCGGGCGGCGCAGCACCCGCACACGGTGATCTTTGGGTGCTCGGACTCGCGGGTGGCGGCCGAGATCATCTTCGACCAGGGGTTGGGGGACGTGTTCGTCGTGCGGACCGCTGGGCACGTGCTGGACACGACCGTGCTCGGGTCGATCGAGTACGGCACGCAGGTGCTCGGGGCGTCGTTGGTCATGGTCATGGGGCACGACTCGTGCGGTGCGGTCGCGGCGACAGCGCACACGTTGATGACCGGGGAGCAGCCGCCCGGGTTCGTGCGGGCGGTCGTCGACAAGGTCATCCCGTCGGTCGCGCAGATCACCAGCCGCGACGGGGACGCGGCGCACTTCGACCCTGACACGTTGCGCACTGTGCACGTGCGGCACACGGTGGCGTCGTTGTGCGGGTACTCCGCGGCGCTGCGCGACGGGGTCGACGACGGGAGCCTGGCGATCGTGGGTGTCGAGTACGACCTGGCCGAGGGGCGGGCCCGGTTGGTCCACGTCGAGGGGGAGGTGGGGGAGCACCCTGGTCAAGGTGTGCGTTGACCATGCACCTGCTGGTGACCGCTGGTGACCAGCAGCGCCGAGTCCCAACGCCACGCGTTACCGGTGGTATCCTGCTCCGGGCGGGTGAGCTCGCCCGGGCGCAGGCGGCAGATCGAGTGATGCCACCCAAAACGGTCCGAACCGTATGATTCTGCATGTAACCTTCCTGTGAGTGT
>WRCL01000132.1 GCA_009783975.1 Micrococcales bacterium | reverse complement strand
GACGGTATCGGACTGGACGTCGCCGTCGTAGTTCTTGCAGGCCCAGACGTAGCCGCCCTCCCACTTCAGCGAGGCGGCGACCATGTCGTCGATGAGGCGGTGCTCGTAGTTCAGCCCGGCGGCGGCGTAGTCGTCGGCGTACTCGGCGGCGAACACGTCGGCGAAGATGTCTTTGAAGGCGCCGTCGTAGGCCTTGAGGATGGTGTTCTTCGTCGACAGGTACACCGGGTAGTGCCGGGCCAGGCCGTAGGTGAAGCAGGCGCGGGCAAAGTCGGCGATCGAGTCGTTGAAGTTGTACATGCCCATGGTGACCCCGCCGGTGGGCGGGAAGATGGCGACCTCTTGCTCGATAGGTTCCGAACCGTCGTCCGGGGTGAAGGTCAAGGTGACCCGTCCTGCGCCGGGCACCTTGAAGTTCGAGGCTTTGTACTGGTCACCGTGGGCGTGACGGCCGATGATGATGGGTTTGTTCCACCCGGGCACCAGACGTGGGATGTTTGAGATGATGATCGGCTCGCGGAAGACGACCCCGCCCAAGATGTTGCGGATCGTGCCGTTGGGCGAGGCCCACATCTTCTTCAGGCCGAACTCCTCGACACGGGCCTCGTCGGGGGTGATCGTCGCGCACTTGACGCCGACCCCGTGCTGCTTGATCGCGTCGGCGGCGTCGATCGTCACCTGGTCGTCGGTGGCGTCGCGGTTCTCGATCGACAGGTCGTAGTACTTCAGGTCGATGTCGAGGTACGGGTGGATCAGGCGATCCTTGATGAAGTGCCAGATGATCCGCGTCATCTCGTCACCGTCGAGCTCGACGACCGGACCGTTGACCTTGATCTTCGCCATACCAGGCCTACCTCTCCTCGCTTGGGGCACGGGGCGGCGCTGGAGGCGCGGGGTGCCCGGCACAGAGATTACTCGATATCGAGAGACTTTCGAGAATCGTCGGTGCGTCGACATGCCGACACTGTGCCTGCCATCATCACACCCCGGGCAGGGGCCGGCACAGTCACAACGCAGGCAACTGCGTCGCGACCACCCCCAGCGCGAGGGCTAACAGCCCCAGGACCAGGACGTCGGTCCTGCGTGAGCGCACCGTGAGCCCCGCCGGACCCGGCTGCGACAGCATCCGGGCCGCAGCGCAACCCACGAGCAGCACCGCCAGCGCGATCGCCCCGACACGTGCTGTGGTCGCAGCACCGACAGCCGCGACGACAACGACACCGACGAGCGGGATGACGACCCACGCCATCGCCCACGCCGTCGCGTGGCGTTCTGCGGCCCCGACCAGGGCCCGGTGCCTGGGCATCTTGGTCGCCGCAGGCCGCACGACGGGCACCTCACCGGTCGCTGCGCGGTGCCGCGGGGCGCTGTCAGACGCGGGCCAGTGCAGCGGCGCCCCGTCCGGAACCCCGTCTGGTACCCCGTTGGTCAGCACTGTGGTCCCAACCTCGTCGTCACCGCGTCCCGACATGTTGCCGGCCTCCGTCAACGAGCGTACTGCGCTGGCGGCGCCAAGCGCACTGTGCCCTCGTCTGGCGCAGCCGGCACGGGAGGCCAAACGGTGCAAAACCAAGCCAAGGCTCACCTAACATATTGTGACGATAGGAAAGCCTAACCTATGTTTGCGCAGGTCAGGCGGGCTAACTTAGATGACATTCGCCATCGGAGGGGTTAGTGTGAGCGCATGGCAACGCCCCAGACGGCACAGGCAACACCGCTGTCCGCATCACGGCTGAACTGGCTGCGTGCAGCAGTCCTCGGCGCCAACGACGGGATCGTCTCGGTGTCTGCGGCGGTCCTCGGGGTCGTCGGTGCGACCGCCGAAGGCGACACCCGCTCGGTCCTCATCGCCGCGACGGCTGTGCTGTCCGCCGGGGCGATGGCCATGGCCGCCGGGGAGTACGTCTCGGTCTCCAGCCAGCGCGACGCAGAGCTTGTCGCCCGAGCGCACGCCCAGGCAAAAGGCGCCAGCGACGAAGACGTCGCCCGGATCGAGCTGACCAGCCCCGGGCACGCCGCGGTCGCCTCGTTCTTGTCGTTCCTCGCCGGGGGCATCATCCCTGCGCTCGTCGTCGTCGCCCCCTGGTGGGGTGCGCGCCGCGACCTGGCGACCTTCGTCGCTGTGGCCGCCGCCTTGTTCGGCCTGGGGTGGCTCAGCGCCCGCGTCTCAGGCGCCCCGGTGCGTCCGGCGGTCCGCCGCGTGGTCATCGGAGGCACCTTGGCGATGCTCGTCACCTTCGGTATCGGGTCAGCGATCGGCGTCGCCGTCTGACCCTCGCCTCCACGGTCACACTGCCGGTACGGTCATGGCGTGCAGAACGTGTACGCCGACCGGCTCGCAGCCGTCCAGGCCCGGGTGGCCGACGCCGCCCACGCCTGTGGCCGCGACCCGGCTGAGGTCACCATCTTGCTGGCGACCAAGACCCACGACGCGGCGACGATCCGCGCCGTGCTCACCACCCCCGGTGCCGCGACGGTGCTGCGCGGGGAGAACCGCGTCCAAGAGCTCGTCACCAAAGGCCCCGCCCTGGCCGACCTGCCCACACCCACCCACCTCATCGGCCCGTTGCAGTCGAACAAGGTCAACGCCGCCCTGCGCTGGGTCACCTGCGTGGAGTCAGTCGCCTCAGCCCGCCTCGCCGACGCCTTGTCGGCCCGGGTCGGCCCCGGCCGCACCCTGGATGTCATGGTCCAGGTCAACGTCTCAGCCGAGCAGACCAAGAACGGCGTCACCCCCGACGACGCCCTCCCCCTGGCCCAGCACGTCGCCGCGCTCCCTGGCCTGCACCTGGCCGGTTTTATGACGATCGGCGCCCACAGCGACGACCAGACGCTGGTCCGCACCGGTTTCGCCATGTTGCGCACCATCCGCGACACCGCCGTCACCAACGGCCTGACAACTGCGACCGCCTTGTCCATGGGCATGACCTCCGACCTCGAACTCGCCGTCGCCGAGGGCGCCACCATCGTCCGCGTCGGCACAGCAGTGTTCGGCGCCCGCTCAACGTGAGCCTGCCGATCCGCCAGCAGTAAGCCACAGGACGTGTCAGTCGAGCCGAGCTCGGCCTCCAAGACTGGTCAGACTGCACATGCGTAGGACTCGAACAGGCCTCGGGTGACCAGAACGAAGAGATCTTGGTCGACCTGCCTGAGCACGACGCAGACAAGCCCGTGAGCCCGCCGCCGCCGATCCATCTCGTCACCGGCAACGACGGCCAGGTGGAAGGACCTGTGACCCGGGAGCGCCTCGACGAGCTGGTCCAGAGCCTCACTGGCCCAAATCCGTGGCTGATCCTGAATCGCCGCGAGCTGGTGTTCGCGCAATGCTTCCGCGGAAACTACAAGCAAGTCCCCGCTGAAGGATCCGAGGCTTCGTCGAGGTGGACGGCACGTGCTCTGGCATGGTGGCGCCGCCCCCAGCAAGAATGGGTGGACGACGGTACATTCACGCTCGAGTACCAGGACGGCGACGTGGACCTCCACTACTCCACCGAGATCACCGACGCAACCGAGGTGGTTGGCCACCTGTGGGGGTGGGTGTGCGGCGACCCAGGCTGGGACGCCGGGCTGAGTTGGGAGAAGATGGACCTCTGAACTCTGGACGATAGTGGGCCGTGTAGTCAGGTTCGTGTATCCGCGCCCGGCCTTCGTGCTTTCCTCGCGCCGCCGAAGACCAGCAGGAAATGCCTTGGCGCGGCCGGCCCGAGACGCGACAATATCTGGCGTGGTGAGACAGTGAGGCTCGACCGACGCACATGGCGGGTACTGACCAGCACGGTCAGGGTTGGCGGCAAGGAGTACAGGGTGCTCCGGCCAGCGCGGCCACCCGTGCACGCACCGGTGTACGACGAACCGTGGCACGGAGGGGCGACGATGGTCGTCGACAAGGCTGCCGCGCTCGACTTTGTCTGCGCGTGGTGGGTGGCGACGAGGTCACCGCGGACACTGGTCTGGTTGCCAGTACGCACAAGCACCTGCACGTGCGAGAGCCGGCGCGGACGCCGGCTCGACCTCGTCCTCGAGCACCACAGCCTCGGGTTCCCCACATCGGCGTGGACGCAGGTGCGCGCCAGAGCCCGCTCGAGCGCCGCTGCACACACCGTCGAGCTCCCACGATCGCCGTTTCCCACCATCACCCCCGCCGACCACGCCAACGCACAGCACCACGCCCGCCGCCGGCACCGTCCCCCTGGTCCCGCACGTGCGACCACTCGCGACACCTTGAGGTTCACCACCGCAGCGGAGACCCTGTTCATCGTTGGGTCCCGCCCCGCCTTCACCATGGCGTCGGACGCGCTCCGACACCTCGTCGAGGACTGCCCTGCCGACATGGCGGCACGCCCAGGCACCCACTGCTGCGCAGAGATCGGCTCTGAGGACGGCTACTGGGGCAACGACCTGCACATCATGTACTGCCCAGTCCACCGGTAGTCCGCGCGACGCCAAGCCCGCCACGGAACTCAGGCGGCCCAGACTGGGTCGCAGCGCGTAGCTCGGCGACGCGGGGAAGCTGGGTCTCAGAGCGCACTTGGTCAACACGTGTGTCGCCACGCCATGTTCGGCCATGACTGACCTGCATCTGGCCATCGACGGCATCATCGGGGTCGGCGCCGCCGTGTGACGAGATGGCGGCATCCGGGCTCTTCATGGCTCCGGCCGGACGCGAGGGTTCGTGACCTAGCGGTCCAGATGGCTGTTCTTCGGCACCGCAGCACGAGCCCGCCGTACAGCGTCATCCGCCCGAGCCACGGCGTGAGGAGAACTCGGGCCGTTCGCGGCCTGAGCACGCAGGTGCGCTTGGACAGCAAGCGCACGAAGCAGGCTCAGGTGGGGCTGCAGGCCGCCGCTCGGCGGGCGTTGGACGACCTGCAATACTGGGTGGCGATCTTCGGGAGACAACCTCAGTCCATCTGAGTCCCTGCCGGAGGAGAAGGCCGGGCGTGGTTCGTGTATGCGGGCCCCCCGGCTTTCGTTCTTCCCTCGAGTGACCTCGACCACCACCGCGCGAGCCTCGACAACGACGACGCGCTCAGCGATCGGGACAAGCAAACCCGGCTCGGCGTACTCAATGCAGTCATGGGACGCGGGCGGTCCACGACGGGTTGGTGAACTTGGTGGTGACCAGGTCGGCGGCGCGGGCGAGCTCGGCGGGGAGCAGGGTGCCCGGGCGGGTGCGGTAGCGGGTGTCGAAGTGGGCCTTGAACGCGGCGACGACGTCGGCGCGGGGTAGCTGGGTCTGCGAGCGGACCGGGTCGACGCGTTTGTTCGCCGAGCGGGTGCCTTTGTCGGAGACTTTCTCGCGGCCGATGCGCAGCACCTGCATCATCTTGTCGGCGTCGATGTCGTAGGCCATGGTCACGTGGTGCAGCACCGCACCGGACGCGAGGCGTTTTTGTGCTGAGCCAGCGAGCTTGCCCGCCGAGGAGGAGATGTCGTTGATCCCCGTGGTGAACGCGGTGACACCCACGTCCGCCAGGGCGTCGACGACCCAGGCGTTGAGGAAGGCGTACGAGGACTCAAAGCTCATGCCGTCGACCAGCGACGCAGGGACCACCAGGGAGAACGTCACGCAGTTGCCCGCCTCCATGAACATCGCCCCACCGCCGGAGATCCTGCGCACGACCGTGACACCAAGACGTCCAGCAGCGTCGAGGTCCACCTCGTTGGCCAGGGACTGGAACGAGCCGATGACGGTCGCAGGTTCGGTCCACTCCCAGAACCGTAGCGTCGGGCCGCGCCGTCCTTCGCCGAGCTCTTCGGTGAGGACCTGGTCCAGCGCCACGTGCATGGCTGGCGGCAACGGCCCGGGGTGCAGCACCTCGAACTCGTGGTCGTCCCAGGTGGTCGACAGCCCCAGCGCCCGGTGCACGGCCATTGCGACGGCGTGCGCGTCGAACCCGACCATCGTCACCGGCGCGGCGACCTGGCCACGTGCGGTGG
>WRCL01000131.1 GCA_009783975.1 Micrococcales bacterium | reverse complement strand
CTGGATGTCGTCGTCGACGGGGTCGTGCTGGCCCACGCCGCCGCCGGCAGCCACGGTTCTCGTCTTGCCTGCCAGATCGTCGCTGTCGAGGAGCACCCGTGATGAGCCCTGCCAAGAGCACCAACACCACCACCGAACCGCTGGTCCAGGCCGCCGCGGACGCTGCCGCAGGGCTCGTCCCGGCCACGTCCCCGCTCACGGCGGTACCCGCAGCGCCGGGGGTCGTCCCCCCGGCGCAGGCCACAGCGGTGGTCGTCACCGTCGTCGGGGCTGTGAGCGCCGAGCTCGCGCTTGTCGCGGCCGACGCCGTCGTCGAGGCTGTCGAGGCCGGTGCCGCCGCAGGTGCCCCGATCGCCCTGGTTGACGCGCTCACACCAGCGCTGGCCGCCGCAGCGCAGGCCCTGGGGCCAGGTGCGGTCGAACCGGCCCGCACCGAACAGGTCGGCGACGTCGTCGGCGACGACACCCACGTGTTCGAGCTGCGTTCTGCTGCTGGTGCGCCTGAGGTCGCATGGTTCACCGTCCGCCTGCGCGGCGAGCAGGTCACCGCTGGTGAACCTGCCCCGGCCGTGTCCGGTGTGCCCAGCCCGCGCCGGTCCGAGGGCGCCTCGATCACTGTGCTGTACGACGTGGAGATGACGCTCACCGCCGAGCTGGGCCGCACCCGGTTGCCGTTGCGCCAGGTGCTCGACCTCGCCCCTGGGGCCGTGCTGGAGCTGGACCGCACAGCCGGGTCCCCTGCCGACGTCATGGTCAACGGGCGGCTCATCGCCCGCGGAGAGGTCGTCGTCGTCGACGAGGACTACGGGTTGCGTATCACCGAGATCGTCGCGGGGTCCGAAGGGCAGGGGTGAATGGGCGACGTCATCTGGTTGCTCCTGCGCGCGGTCGTCGCGCTGGGGTGCGTGCTGGGCCTCATCTGGTGGGGGGCGCGGCGGCTGACGGCCGGGCGCACCGTGAGGTCGGGGTCCGAGGCGCACATCATGGTCGTCGACCGTCACACCCTCGCGCGTGGGTCAGGGGTGGCGGTGCTCGCTGTGGGCAGCCGCCGGCTCCTCGTCGGCTTTGGTGACCAGCAGGTGAGCCTGCTCACCGAGCTCGCACCGGTGATCGCCCCGGTGCTGCCAGCCCCTGGTGGCGAGCCTCCCGGACCGGCCGGCCGCCAACGGGCAGGTCCTGACACCCGGCCACGCCGGTCCCGGCTGGAAGGGTCGATCCTGCACCCGCAGACATGGAAAGACACGATGCGCGCCCTGCAAGACAAGACGGTGCGCCGATGAACCCAACACCGCCAGTGCCCCCCGACGGCGGCGACACCATCTCGGTCGCCATCAACGGGATCAACGGGACCCCGTCAAGCTCGATCGTCGTGCTCCTGGCGATCACGTTGCTGTCGGTGGCCCCGTCGCTGCTGCTCATGACGACGTCGTTCACGAAGATCTTCGTCGTGCTCGGCCTGGTCCGCAACGCCCTGGGCCTGCAGACCGTCCCGCCGACGCAGGTGCTGGCAGGTCTGGCGCTGTTCTTGTCGCTGTTCGTCATGGCCCCGACGTTGTCGCAGGTGAACTCACAAGCGGTCCAGCCGTACCTCGAGGGGGAGGTGACGTTCTCCCAGGCGCTGGAGGCTGGCCAGCAGCCGTTGTCGCAGTTCATGGTCGCCCACACACGTGAGGCCGATATCGCGCTCATCACCCGGGCGGCCGGGGCGGAGAACCCCGCGAGCCCCCAGGACGTGCCGTTCACGACGTTGGCCCCGGCGTTCATGCTCTCTGAGCTGCGCAGCGCGTTCATCATCGGGTTCGCGATCTTCGTGCCGTTCCTCATCATCGACCTCGTCGTCAGCGCGTCCCTGATGAGCATGGGCATGATGATGCTGCCGCCTGTGATGGTCTCGTTGCCGTTCAAGCTGTTGCTGTTCGTCCTGGTCGACGGGTGGGCGCTGGTCATCCGCGCCCTCATCGGCACGTACACAGGGGCCGGGTAGCCATGGACGCCGGGACGGTCCTCGACATCGCACGCGACTCCATGGTCCTCGCGGCCAAGCTCGCTGCGCCGGTGCTCATCACCGCGCTCGTCGTCGGGTTCGTCGTGTCGTTGCTGCAGTCGGTCACCCAGATCCAGGAGGTCACGCTCGCGTTCGTGCCCAAAGCCATCGCCGCCGCCATCGCGCTGGCCATCGCCGGGCAGTGGATGATCGAGTCGATCGTGCAGTTCACCACGTCCCTGTGGGGGCGCATTCCGACGCTGGTGGGGACATGACATGGACCCGCTGGCTGTCACGCTGCCCCTGGGCTCGGTCCAGACCGTCCTGCTCGCCTCGGTCCGTGTGGCAGGGTTCCTCGTCGTCGCACCGCCGTTCTCGGCCAAAGGTATGCCCGGGACGGTCAAGGTCGCGTTGTCGTTGGCGGTCGGCGCCGCGGTGGCCCCGCGCCTGGCACCGCTGCCGTCTGACGCGACCGGTGCGTTCATCGGGTCGCTGGTCATGCAGGTGGTCATCGGGCTGGCGCTGGGGTTCGGGGTCCAGCTGGTCCTCACAACCATCCAGGTCGCCGGGTCGTTCCTCGACCAGTTCGGGGGGTTCATGATGGGCCAGGCGTTCGACCCGATGAGCCAGACCCAGGTCTCGCAGATGGGCAAGTTCTACGCGTTCTTGGCCACTGCGCTGCTGTTCGCCTCCGACGGGTACCAGATCGTCTTCCACGGGCTTGTGCGCACGTTCGACGTGCTGCCCCTGGGGGTCGCGCTCAACCCGGTGCGTCTGGCCGAAGAGCTGACATCAGGGATGAGCGCGATGTTCGCCGGAGCGCTGCAGATCGCCGGGCCGCTGGTCATCGTGCTGTTCATGGTCGACATCGGGTTGGGCCTGCTGACGAAGGTCGCCCCGGCGCTCAACGCGTTCGTCATGGGCTTCCCGCTGAAGATCCTCGTCACGCTCATCATGGTCGGGTTCGCGCTGCTGACGATGGACTTCGTCGTGCACGGGCTCGCCCGTGACTCGCTCGACCTCGTCGGACGGGTGGCCGGCGGATGAGCGGAGAAGAACGCAGCCAGAAGGCCACACCGCAGCGGATGAAAGAGGTCCGCAAGAAAGGCCAGCTCAGCCGGTCGCGGGACCTGTCAGCATGGATGGCCCTGGGTGCTGGGGCCGCGTTGCTGCCGTCGCTGGCGGTCGGCACCCGCGCCGTCGTCGAGGGCCAGCTACGTGATGTCGCGGTCGTCGCCGCCGACCCCAGCAACCAACGGGTCACAGCCTTGCTGCGCGACGGGCTGAGCCAGGTCGTCGGGCTGCTCATCCCGCTGTTCGCGGTGCTCGTCGTCGTCGTCATCGTCGTCCAGGTCGCCCAGGGCAAGGTGTACCCGCGGTTCCGGCTGAAAAAAGAGGTGTTCCAGCCCCACAAGGGTTTCAAACGCCTGTTCAGCAAGCAGACCTTGTGGGAGGCGGTGAAGACCCTCGCGAAGTCCGCGGCTGTCGGGCTCGTCGTGTTCGCCACGCTCCAGGCGGCGATCCCCTCGCTCATGGGCTCAGGGCGTCTGCAGCTCGCGGCGGTCCTGGCCATCGCGCGCTCGTCGGTGATGTCGCTCATCCAGGCGGGGATCGCTGCTGGGCTGGCGCTGGCGTTCGTCGACCTGGCGGTGACGATCCGGCGGAACCGCAAGCACACGCGCATGACCCTCAAAGAGGTCAAGGACGAGTCCAAACGCACCGAAGGTGACCCGCACGTCAAAGGTGCGATCCGGTCCAAGCAGCGTGCGATGAGCCGCAACCGGATGATGGCGGCGGTCGCCGACGCTGACGTCGTCATCGTCAACCCCACCCATGTCGCGGTGGCCCTGAGGTACGAACCAGGGGTCGGGGCGCCGAAGGTCGTCGCCAAAGGCACCGACCTGCTCGCCGCGAAGATCCGTGAGCGTGCTGCGCAGAACCGGGTGCCGACCGTGAGCGACGTCACCTTGGCCCGGGCCCTGTACGCCGCGGTCGAGGTCGACGCCGAGATCCCCGACTACCTGTTCGTCGCTGTCGCGCGGGTGCTCGCGTTCGTCATGTCCTTGCGCCGCCGCGGGGCAGGTGCCGGTGAGCACCGCAGCCCTGGTGGCACGACGCTGCCCGAACATGTCGACGCTGACCACACCAAGGTCGCCCGTGACCACGCCCGCGCCGCACGCGCTGCGAGCCGGCGTCCTGTGACCGTCCGTGCTGCCGGGGAGGCCCGATGAAGAACAAGTCCGTCTCGGCGCTCGCGGTCCCGGTGGGGGTCGTGGGGATCGTCATGATGCTCGTCGTGCCGCTGCCCCCGGCGCTGCTGGACGTGCTCATCGCCGTGAACATCACCGCGTCGTTGGTGATCTTGCTCACGAGCATGTACGTCAAACGCCCCCTGGACTTCTCGGTGTTCCCCTCGCTGATCTTGGTGTTCACGTTGTTCCGGCTGGGGCTCAACGTCGCCGCGACGCGCCTGGTGCTGCGCGACGCCTACGCCGGGGAGGTCATCCACGCGTTCGGGCACTTCGTCGTCGGCGGGTCGTTGGTCATCGGCCTGGTGATCTTCTTGATCTTGGTCGTCATCCAGTTCGTCGTCATCACCAACGGTGCCGGACGTGTCGCCGAGGTCGGGGCGCGGTTCACCCTCGACGCGATGCCCGGCAAGCAGATGGCGATCGACGCCGACCTCAACTCTGGGCTCATCGACGAAGACACCGCCCGGCGCCGCCGTGCAGAGGTCGCCGCCGAAGCCGACTTCTACGGTGCGATGGACGGTGGGTCGAAATTCGTCAAAGGTGACGCGATCGCCGGGATCGTCATCACGGTCATCAACCTTGTCGGTGGGTTCGTCATCGGGATGGTCCAGCGCGGGATGGACGCCGGCGACGCGATCAACACCTACGCGATCTTGTCGGTCGGTGACGGTCTGGTCACCCAGATCCCTGCGCTGCTGCTGTCGGTGTCCACAGGTATCGTCGTCACCCGCGCCAGCGAGGACGGGGACCTGGGGACCTCCGCGGCCGCCCAGCTGCTCCAGTCACGTATGGCGCTGCTCATCGCCGGGGCCGGGGCGATCGGGCTTGGGCTGCTGCCGGGGATGCCCAAGCTGCCGTTCACCTTGGTCGGTGCGGCGCTGCTGCTCGGTGCCCAGCGCCGCAAACAGGTCGAGGCCAGACAGGCCGCCGAAGAGCAAGCCGCGGCCGAACCTGAGGCTGAAGCGCCGTCGTCGGACTCACCTGAGGCCCTCATCGAGCAGATGCGGGTGCACCAGCTGGAGATCTTGCTCGCCCCTGACCTCGTCGACCTCGTCGGGTCTGGGCCTGAGCAGGACCTGCTCGCACGTGTGCGCGGCCTGCGGCGCAAGATCGCCATGGACCTGGGGATCGTCGTCCCGCCGGTGCGGACCCGCGACTCGGTGGACCTGCCACGCTCGACCTACGTCATCCGTGTCGGTGGGGTCGAGGTCGGGCGTGGGGAGGCCCCCGGCGGCAAGGTCCTCGCGCTGGGTGACGACCTGGCGGCCCTGCCAGGTCCGTCGGTCACCGAACCGGTGTTCGGCCTGCCCGGCAAGTGGGTGCCCCTGGAGCTGCGCCACGCCGCGGAGATGACCGGGGCGACCGTCGTCGACCGTGCGTCGGTGCTCATCACGCACCTGGGCGCGTTGATCAGCCAGTGCGCCCCGCGCCTGCTGGGACGTGAGGACGTGCGGGTGCTCACCGAAGGGCTGAAGAAGGTCAACCCGTCGGTCGTCGAAGAGCTCGTCCCGGCGCTGCTGTCGCTGGGGGAGGTGCAGCGGGTGCTCCAGGGGCTGCTCGCCGAACAGGTCCCCATCCGTGACCTGGGCCGGATCTACGAGGCTCTGACGTTGCGCGCGAAAGTCTCGACCGAACCTGAGCCCCTGGTCGAGGCGGCCCGGGCAGGGCTGGGCCCAGCCTTGGCGCAGCCGTACATCGCCGAAGGCGCGATCCGGGTG